>JAOUGG010000305.1 GCA_029857855.1 Acidimicrobiia bacterium
TCGTGTAGTGGACCGAGCCGTCACCGATGTTCTTCGGGAGGCGAAGCGTGTCGAGACCGGTGAACCCGTCGTTGGTACAGATCAGCATCGACACCCAGGTCAGGTTCTCGGCCCCTGGAACAGCCGAGACGGTGAACGTGCGACTGGCGCCCGGCAGGAGAGGCGGCACCTCGCCCAGGACGACCTGGGCGTCGAACACCTTGCTCGAACCGGTGGCGAGGGCGACAGCTGGATCGAGGTTGCCGTTCTCGGCGATCTGCTGGATCTCGTGGCTGGCCGGTTGGCCCACGTCGAACAGGTCGATGGACTTGCGGTGCGTGGCCACCAGCGGCGGCGTGAAGGGCTGTCCGGTCGTGAGGTTGGTGATCGTCACCTCGTAGGTCGACACCGGCGGCTCGGCCGATGCGGCGGCCGTCATCGACAGCAGTAGGGCCACGACGGCGAGCGCGGTAACCAGTTGTTTACGCATGATTCGTCCTTTCGGGGATGCCCGGACGGCTTCCCTCGGGACAAAGCGTGGTCGATGCGTCTAACGCCGAGCGCGCCGCTGTCGAAACATACGCGAAACCCCTCTCCCTCGGTGGGATTGCGGACGTGATCAGCACCCGTCGCGGCGACGGCGTTTCCGTTCCAGCATTTGATCGAGCGACGACGATCCGCCGATGTCCGATTCGTCGGCCGCAGGCGTGGCGGACGGTGGCGACGGCTGCTTCGACGTTGGGGCGACGGGAGGGGTCACCGGTGGTGGCACCGGCGTCTTGATGGTCACCGGCATGTCCGGGATCGGTCGAGCGTCGGAGGTCCGCGGCGGTGACGCCGGCGGTGACGATGCCTGAGTATCAGAGGCTCGATCCGGAATGGACGGGGCCGACATCGACGGGAAACTGCGACGAAGCTGTCGCACGGTGTCGGAGGCCCGGGCGGCCGGAATGGCCAGAATCCCGGATCGCCACGAGAGCCGGCTCACGGCAACGGCGAGCGGCCAGGCCAGGAGGGCGAACCACAGGAACCAGCGGGCGAGGTCGATCCGGCGCCGACCGGCCACGGTGCCCGTCATGTCGAACGCGTCGGCCGCGACCGGATCGACCCGACCACCGGTGAGCTCGGCGATGCGCTCCAGCCCGGCGGTGTCGACATCGGCGGGGGCGTACTCCGCGGCGTAGGACCGGGTACTCAACCCGACGCCGGCCCAGGCCACCTCGCCCCCGACCTCGACCGAGCCTCCGACCGCGTAGACGCCGGTGTCGTCGACCGGGACGGTGGCCGCATACGTCGTTCCGTCGATTCGCTCGAGCACGACCTCCTGGCCCTCACCGTCGGGTTGGTTGACCCGAACCCGGGCCACGGCATCGTCATCCCACGGCGAGACCGCCTCCAACCGCACCGTCATCTCGTCGCCCCGGATCGACACGTCGAGCCCGGCACCGTCGGAGGCCGAGGGGAACGTCTCCTTGACCACACCGGCCCAGAAGGTGGGCGCTCCGTCCCAGCCGTTCCACCGTTGGGTCCAGCGTTCGCCACCGTCCGCGGTCCAGGAGCTCACCCGACCCAGGCCGGTCTGCCACGAGGCGAGCAGCGGATCGTTGTCGGGTCCGATCCGGAGGTCGACCCGGGCGAGCGACTTGGCGGTGGTGGCGATGTAGCCGTCGACGATCGGGGCGGCGTCGAGGTTCGCCACCGCTGCTGCATTCGACGTGACGGTCGGCAGGAACTCGCCCTCGTTGACGAACGACCGGGAGGCGGCCACGGTCTCCTGAACGATCAGATCGGGAATCTGGTCGAGGTTCCGCCCGGGGTAGAACCGACCGCCACCGGCCTCGGCGATGGGTCGCAGATCCTCGGCCGCCCCCTCGCCGGTGGCCACCACCGACACGGTGATGCCCTCGTCGAACAGGTCACCGGCCTGCGCCGCCACAGTCTGCAGATCCCGCACCTCGGTGAACCCGTCGGAGAACAGGATGATGTGTTTGAGCGCGGCGTTCGATTCCCGCAGTTCGGCCGCCGCGGTGACCAGGGACGAGGTCAGGGTGGTCGGACCCTCGGGCCGCAGCTGCGACAGGCCGTCGTCGATCGTCTCCTGCGACGGATTGGCCTGCAGGTCGATGGCCCACTGGTCGGAGGCGTCCATGGTCAACACCCCGACCTCGTCGGACGGGGCCATGGCGGCGATGGCCTTGGCGGCCGCGGCCTGGGCGATGGCGGTCTTGACCACCCCGCCGTCGATCCGGTTCCCGTTGCCCAGACCGTTCCGCCCCTCCTCGTCGCAGTGGCAGGCGTCCATGGAACCGCTGGTGTCGATGGCCAGGACCTGGGCGACCGTCTGACGCCGCAGCGGGTCGGTGATCTCCGAATCGACCGGTAGCAGCTCCTCCAGGTCGGAGCCCCGGTACCCGCCGAGGGCGTAGGTGTGGTCACCGCCGATGGTCACCAGACCCCGCCCGAGATCCCGCACGGCGGCGGTCAGGTTCGCCACCTCGGCATCGGCCAGGTCGAGCCGGTTGACGTTCATCAACACGATCGACGCGTACTGCGACAGCGCGTCGAGCGGCGGGAGGTTGCGCACGGGCACCGTCTCGGTCGGCAGGCCTGCCGCCTCGAGGATGGCGACCATGCGGGCCGCGTCGGGCCCGGGCGCCGCGCCGGCGGCCGCCTGTTCGCCGTCGACCACCAGCACCGTCTCGGCTCCGCTCACCGGAACGGCGGCGTAGGCACGGTTGTTCAGCGGGACCGGGTCACCGGCGGCGTCGACGTCGACCTGGTAGCGCATCACGCCGGTCGAGGAGGCCACGTCGTCGAACACCACACGGTTGTCGCCCGGGGTGAGGTTCACGGTGCGCCGTTCGACCAGTTCGCCGTCGCGGCGAAGGGTGACGACGGCGTCGGTGGCGATCTCGGAGGTGATCGTGGTGGCGACCGTCAGCGACTCGTCGACCTGGACCAGCGACGGGGCGTCGATCGAGGCCACGGCGGCGTCGGCTCCCGAGGGGGGTTCGATGATCACCACGTCGACCGGGACGCCGAGTTCGGCAAGGCGCTCGGCCTCGGCTCCGGCGTCACCCTTCGTGGCCCGGCCGTCGGAGACGAGCACCAGGCGACGGCGGGCGTCATTGGGCAGCGCCGCCGCCCCGAGTCGAAGCGCGGCCGACAAGTCGGTGGCGGTTCGATCGACGTCGACGCTCAGGGTGTTGAAGGCCGGATCGTCGCCGACCACGTTCTCCAGGCGGGCGTTCTGGCCGAAGGCAACGACTCCGGCGACGTCGTCGTTGTTTGCGTCCCGCTTCGCCGACAGTGCGTCGCGCACGAAGGCCGACCCATCCGACACGCCGCCGACACCCATCGAGTCGCTGGCGTCGACCAGGAAGACGGTGGCCACCCGATCCGTCGGGAGGGTGACACCCGGATTGAACGCCGCACCGAGCAACGCCACCGCCACCGCGATCCGCATCGCCTGTGCCACCCGCCACTGACCGGCGCTCACGCCGACCCGGCGGCGGGCCAGCAGCCACTCGGCGGCCACCACCGACAGCAGGGCGGCGAGCACCCAGCGCCGCAGGGGCACCTGACCCTGCGATCCGACCCCGTCCGTCTCACCGAATCCCCGGGCGAACGGCAGCTCGATGGCCGGGGTGATCGCCGACTCACCCGGCGGCGGGTTCACGGCCACCACCACCGGCACCCGACCCTCCTGGTCGACCCGCCAGAACCCCATGCGGCCGGCCGCAGGTGCCGTACCGCCGGCCGCGACTTCGACCGACGATCCGGCCGGGTCGGTGATCGTAGCCGGAAGCCGGGGATCGACCGGAAGCCGCTCCCCCACCGTCAGCCGGGCCGGGGGCAGGGCCGCTTGGGCCAGCTCGGTGATGATCCGCTCGACGAGGACCGGGTAGGCGGCCTGGAGCGGCAGTGTCGACTCGTCGAGCGCGAAGGTCTGGTAGACCACGTCGGCCCCCGGTCGCCGGAGTACCAGGAGCAGCGGGCCCTCGTCGCCGCCGAGGACGACCTCGGCCGCCCGTTCGGTTCCCTCGACCGTCACATCCTGGGCCCTGGCCAGCAACACCTCGCTGAGGTCCAGGCCGCTGACCAGGGGTGAGTCGGGGCTGATCGACACCAGTGCGGGCCGGTCGAGTTCACCCGACACCCGCACACCGCCCGGACCGCCGGTCGGCGGGGCGATGAGCCAGGTCGGAATCGGTACGTCATCGGGCACGGTGACCCGGTCGGCGATGATCACATCGATACCGGCGAGGCCGTCGACGTCGACCGACCCGTCGTCGGTCTCGGGCAGCGCCGCCCGGGTCCCGACGGTCAGACCCGGGATGACGGCGAGGGCGGCATCGAGGAAGGCATTGTCGCCGCCCAGGCGGAGAACGGAGACCTCCGGGCGACGGGCCACCGTGCCGACTGCACGGTTGTCGAGGAGGTAGGAGTCCTCGGATTCGAGGAAGACCTCGACCAGTTCGCCCGGCGGCAGCCGGACCGACAGGTTCTCGATCGACTCGTCGGCCAGTTCGACGCTCAAACGCTCGATGGTCTCGCCGTCGACGTCGACCCGCACCGTCTCGGTGGCCGACGGTCCACCGTAGTGCCGCACCGCGATGCGGGCGACCAGGCCGTCGGCCGAGGGTTCCACCGACAGGCGGCTGATGCCCCGGTTGGTGGCCGAGTCGCCAACCCGCTCGTAGCGGGTGCCGACAGGGGCGAGTCCGAGGTCGTCGGCGTCGATGCCGCCGTCGGACACGAAGACCACCCGGGTCGGCCGATCGGCGGTGTTGAGCCCGGCGGCGAGGGCGAAGGCCGAATCGAAGTCGGCAGGACCGTCGTAGGGTTCGAC
>JAOUGG010000306.1 GCA_029857855.1 Acidimicrobiia bacterium
TTGTTCAGCGACGCCGACGATCCACTCGCAGCACTGCGTTGGACCCTGTCCGAGATTCGAAAGGCCGCGGGCTGGTCTGCCGACGAGCTCGGCGGGGACCCACTCACTCTGGCGCTCCCCGACGGCCATCTCATCGATATCATCGAGCTCACCGACGCACGCAAGGGCGGAAGCGAGCCTGAAGCACTCGGCAATCTGCTCGGTTCACTGACCTTCGACGCTGTTCCTGCATTCGACTTCTGGCTACGGGCCCAGCAGCTGCATCTGAGCAGCCGTCAACAGACCCGCCTGCGCGACCGGGTGCTCGCAGACCTCGCGACCGGCCGTTTTGACGACGCCTTACGACGCGCCAGACGTTTGGTCGACCTCGACTGTCAAGGGCCAGTGGGATGTGCCCGGTGGCGGACAGTGGAACTGCCCGGGCGTGGCCAACAGAACTGCCCGGTGACGGCCAGGTGTTGTGCCCGTGCCGTTCAGGTGGTTAGTGGTGTCACCCCCTTGCCGCCGGTGGCTTGGGTGAGGCGGATGCTGTCGCCGGTTGTCATGACGACATGCGCGTGGTGTAGGAGCCGGTCGACGGTGGCATTCGCGATGGTTTTGGGCATGAGTTCGTCGAAGCCGGCGGGGTGAAGGTTGCTGGACAGGGCGATGGAGCGTTTCTCGTAGGCGGCGTCGACGACTCGGTAGAGCGCTTCTGCGGTGTCGGCGGTCACGGGGAGTAGACCGATGTCGTCGATGACGGTCACGTCGGAACGCATGATCCGCCGGATGGCTTTGCTGGTGGAGTCATCGGCGCGGCCTGCTCGGACGAGGTGGCCGAGCTGCTCGAGCGAGAACCAGGTGACGCGAGCGCCGTGGTCAATTGCAGCATGGCCGAGCGCTTCGAGGAAGTGGCTCTTGCCGGTCCCCGACGGGCCGCACACAACGATGTTCTCGTGGCGTTCGAGCCATTCGAGGCTGCGCAAGGCCCGTTGGGTTGGGGCAGGGATCGAGCTGATGGTTTCGTCCCAGGCTTCGAAGGTCTTGCCTGTCGGGAACCCAGCAGCCTTTCGACGCGACCGGATCGAGGAGGCCTGGCGGCCGGCGAGCTCTTCGGCGAGTAGGGCTCGGACGACTTCAGCAGGGTCCCAGCGTTGTGCTTTGGCGGTGGCCAACAGATCGGGAGCACAGCCGCGCATGTGGGGCAGGCGCAGCTCGCGGAGCAGGCCGACGACTTCGTCGACCGGAGACGTGGTGGTCATTGTTGGCCTCCGGTTCCGTAGTGTTGCCAGGCGCGGGTGCCGGACTGTAGGGAGTGCTCGTCGGCGGCGGCGTGCAGCTCACTGGTCGGTGACGCTGCGAGGATCGAGGCGAGGTCCCCGTCAGCGAAACGGCCATAGGCCGCGGCCTGACCGAGCGCAGTGTCAACCAGAGCGGTGCCGTGAAGCCGTCCGAACTGGACCGCTTCGGCCATCTTCATCTTCACGCGGCTGGTGCCGGCGGATGCGGCCTCGATGAGCCATAGGCGGGCGCCTTCACCCAACGCCAAGAACTCGGCCTCCGCAGCGCTGGACGCCCGCGGTTGGCGAGTAAGTGGCCCGGAGGGGCGTGGAGGGTAGTGGGCGTCGTCGATCATCGGGTGCCCTGGCGTGGAACGGCGGTGCCGGGCGACGGCGACCGGCCCCGAGGCTCCGCAGTGGGTGACGACAATCTCATCGCCGTCGACTCGGACCCACACCCTGGCATCAGCGAGGGTGTGAGGAACCGAGTAGGTCACCCCTCCGTAGCTGATCGTGGCCGACCACGACACCTTGCGGGTCTCGCCGAAAACAGCCGTGTAGGGCCGCTCCGGGAGCCGATGTAGGCGTTGTTGTTCCTCAGCGAGCATCTCAACCGGTGGCCGGCGGGTCACCCGATGCGGGCGGCTGTTGATCTCGACCATCCACGCCTCACATGCAGCAACCAACTCCGCCCACGACCCGTAGTCGTCAATCAGGTTGGCGTCGGTCGGGACCAGATCAGCCTTCGCGACCCGCACCGTTGCCTCCGAGCCGCCCTTGGATTCGGGGTCCGCCGGCACACACGTCGCGATCGTTATCCCGTAGTGGCCGCCGATCGCGACCATCTCCGGGTGACGGACCGCAACACCGGCGACATGATCGATCGTGACCGTGCGCTCATTGTCGGTCAGCCAATAGGTCGGAGCGCCACCGAAGGCCCGCATCGACCGGTCCAAACAACCGATCAACGTCGGCATCGTTCGATCCCAACATGGGATCACAACCCGGAACCGGCACCACGCCAACCAGGCGCAGAACAACACCGTCGCCCGACCCGCCACCGTCGGGCCAGTGCCCCAATCCCACTGGGCCCACATGCCCGGCTCGGTGATCCACGGCCGATACACCCGACGCTTGCCCCGTCGATGATTCGCTTTCACCTCGGCCACCGCCCGCCGCACCGTTCGTTCCGAACCCGAGTAACCGAACGGGCCAAGCTTGTCGAACACCACATCAGCCCGGATCTTGCCATCGGAGCGCTCCACCCACTCCTCGATCTTCGGTAGGAACGGATCGATGATCCGCTCCCGGCGCTGCGGCCCATCCTCGGGCAACTCGCCCGCGTCGCGTTTGGCGACATACCTACCAACGGTGTGGTGCGAACAACCGGCCAACTCGCCGGCATCTCGCAACGACCCAGTCAGGTCGAACGCTTCGAGTATTTCCATGATCTCCTCGCGAGACTTCAACTCGCTCCTCCTGCTCGATGGTCAAGTCGTGGTGACCGACCAGTCGAGTAGGAGGAGCACCCGCGCCGGAGGACCCCCGACACAGGAACAGACAACAACGGCGGGCAAAACAGTCGACCGCCAGCGGGCAGAAACGCTGGCCATCAACGGGCAGCTACGTGACCGCCCCCGGGCAGGATCTCATGGCCGCCGACACTCGACCCGCTCGAATGCCGAAATCAAGAGGTGCTGCTTCGATCATTCGCTGCCGCTGGCCGCGCCGATGAAGCGAGGAGGCATCTTGCTCGATGTGAAGATCTCTTCGCTCGAGAACTCGACGTCCCCCTGCCCCTCTCACTCGTGCAAGCAGCCGCTGAGGTCTCCACGTCACCCCGACGCACCCGCACCGTCGCAGCGACTGTCGAAGCCCGAGCTCGCCTCGACGCAGGTAGTGCCGCAATCGCTGCCGGTGCGACCGAGTGGGGACTCGACCGGCTGCAGGGGGCGGTGGCGCTCGCAAGTGAGTCCGAAGATGTCGGACTCGAAGCCGAGGCTCTCCTTGAATACGGACAATCCCTCGCCCACAGCGCACAGGATCGGAGCACCGGCGTGACCGCAATTCTGCATCGCGCCATCGCCGCGGCGAATCAAGCGGAACGCAAAGACTACGCATCACGAGCAAGCAGCGAGCTCGCTTTCCTGCACATTCAGACCGGCGACGCCCTCCAGTCGCACTACTGGCTCGCCCGGGCCGAAACCGACAGCGACGGCAACGACCATCTGCTCGCCGTCGTGAGCGGCCTGCGCGGCCTGGCCTTCTCGGACAGCGCCGAGTACGAGCAATCGCTCGAGGCCTTCGACCGCTCGATCACGCTTGCCCAAAGGGCCGGCAAACAACGGCAAGTGGCCTGGTCGCTCTCCATGGCAGCCAGGACTCACCTCCTGCGAGGATCGACCGCCACCGCCCTCGACCAAGTCGAGGAGAGCATCGGCATTGCTGAATCGGAGCGTTGGGCGGCACTACTTCCCTGGCCCCAGGCGCAGCGAGGCGAGATACTCCGACTGCAGGGACGTCTCGACGAGGCCTCAACGCAGCTGGAAGCGGCCTACGCACTCGCTCGCGAGGTCCAGGACCTCTGCTGGGCGTCTGTCGCCAGCCGATCACTCGCCTCTGTGGCGAACGACAGGCACGATGTCGATGCATCCAGAGCCTGGACCGAGCGAAGCCTCGAGCACCGGCTTCCCTACGTGTGGGTCCTCGCCCACGCGCTCGAGGGAAAGTGCCACATCACACGGGTTGTCAACGACGGGACCAGCAGACGCACCGCCCGCCAGCTCGCGGCGTGCGCCGGGGGAAGCGGGCTACGCGAGTACTCGGCTCGTGCAGCCATCCGCCTCGCCGACCTCGGCGATGAGGCTGCCGGTCCTGCAGCGCACGTATTCAGCACCTCTATCGACAACCCCACGCTGCAACAGGCAGCCGAGTCGGGCATACCCATCTAGCCCAACCGACCGAGGCAAGGACACGAACGCCAAGGGGCAGTACCCCAAGGCTGGACGGAATGTGCAGCATGGGCACGACAACCGACACCCGGAAGAACCTGACCAAACCCGCGTCCGATGACCAGACAACCGCCCTTCGCGAATTGGCCCTCGCCGTCTTCCTTCGCGGCCATGGATACACGAAGAGCTCGGCAGGTCTCGATGCGTGTACTGACGCTTTGTGTCGGAGGGGGTCAGCCGCCGTAGAGACGGGAGCGGGCCCAGACCTCGAGCACGATGTCGATCGGCATCGGCTTGCTGAGCACGAAGCCCTGCGCGTAGTGACAGCCCAGCGACCGTAGCTTGAGCAGCTGCTCCACGGTCTCGACGCCTTCGGCCACGACCTGCAGTTCGAGGGCGTCGGCCATGCTGACCGATGCCTTGACGATCGCCTGGTTCTCCGGCGACTCGGTGATCCCGGCGATGAACGACCGGTCGATCTTGAGTGCGCTGGCCATCGAGAAGCGACGGAGATAGTCGAGGCTGGCGTGACCGATGCCGAAGTCGTCGATGGCGATCCGGCAGCCGAGGCTGGCGAGCTTGTCGAGGTTCGCCAGCGCGG
>JAOUGG010000310.1 GCA_029857855.1 Acidimicrobiia bacterium
CGACACCAGACCGACGAGCAACGGGCCGAATCGGAACTGGTCGAAGTCGATGAGAGGCGTGCGCTCCACAATGGGGGGCGGACCACCCGAATAGCGTGTCGGATCGGCGGTCGGCTGCAGCAGCTGCCGATCGTAGCCGCCCATCCCGCCGCCGGTCGACTGCGGGCCCCGCTCGATCGTTCGGGCCGAACTGACATTCGGACCCGGCGGGGTCGGTGCCTGTTGGGCGAAGACCTGGGTCTGATCGTTGCCGGCGTTGCCGGCGTTGCCGGGCCGATCCCCATACGGCACGGGCGGCGGGAACTGGTGGAAGGCCGTGGCCTCGTTCTGGGCCATGACGGCCGACGCAGCGCTGTAGGCGCCGATGCCGTTGAGACCCGACTGGACCATGGCCCCTTTCAGCGTCACCGAGAAGTCGCGGGCGTTCTGGAAACGGTCGACCGGGTTCTTGGCCATGGCCTTCGAAATGACCCGGCAGACCGGCTCCGGCGCCAGGTGCCGCACATCTCCCAGCGGGTTGTTGACGACCCGGCCGATGACGGCCATGAGGTTGCTGTCGTCGCCCGGCCCGAGGAACGGCGGATGGCCGACGAGCAGCGCCCACAGGCTGGCCCCGAGGCCGTAGACGTCGGCGGCCGGGCTGGCCTTGCCGTCGAGGAAGGTCTCCGGCGCGCTGTAGGCCGGCGTGAAGGCGGTGCCGGTCGTTCGGGCCGACGCAGCCGGCGACGAGGACACCTTGGCGATGCCGAAGTCGGCGATTCGCGGCGCCCCGGAGTTCGTCAGCAGGATGTTCGCGGGCTTGATGTCGAGGTGGACGACGCCGGCCTCGTGAGCCGCCGCCATGGTCTCGGCCGCCACGTCGATGTAGCCGACGGCGGACTGCCAGTCGAGCGGGCCCATGTCGATCTGGTCCTGGAGGGAACCGTTGGGGTAGTAGGGCATCACCAGGAACGGCTCGCCGTAGCCGGTCACCCCGGAGCTGTAGACCGGAACGATGCCTTCGTGATTCGACAGCCGGCCCATGGCCTTTCGTTCCCGGTCGAAGCGGCGGGCGACGTCGGGATCGTGACCGGAATTGATGACCTTGACCGCCACCACTCGATCGAGATCGGCCTGGAGGGCGCGGTAAACGCGGGACGATCCCCCCGTCCCGATCTGCTCGACCTCTTCCAGCCCGTCAATGCCAAGATTGGTAACGCTCAGGGTCCCTCGCTCCTTTGGTGCAGAGACGACTACATGGTAGTCGGTCCCGAACTCAACGAGCAGTCGGTGGGCGTATCGTGTCGCCCGGATCGAGGTCGTGAGCCCCAGAGTCATCGACGGTGGCGGGTGGAACAACCGCCGCCGCTGAGGCGCCCGGACTACTCGGCCTGGGCCAGCACCGAGCCCAACCAGCCGGAGAAGGCGTTGGTGGTGATACTGCGGCTGGCGGTCGAGTCCTCGGAATCACCGGCGAACAGAACGGCCACGACCTTGTCATCGTGCAGCACCGCGCTGCCGGAGGCGCCCGGGCCGCTCGGGAACGATGCGAGCAGCACACCCTTGTCGATGTTGCCGTCGGCTGAACAGGTCACGGTCGCCGGGGAGTCCGGGGGAATGAAGCTGTCGAGGTTGGGGCTGCTGCACCCGGGCCAAGACGTGAAGTTGGCCGCCTGGCCGGAGGTCGAGGTCACGGCGGACAGGCGGGGCTTGCCTGAATCGTCGGTGTTCGAGACCGAGAACCGACCGGGGAATCCGATGCTGCTGACCGGGTCGCCAATGGTGACCGCGCTCGAATCGCCGAGCTGGAGCAGCGACACGTCGGCCGAGTCGGCCGGATCGCCGATGGTGACGCTGCCGGTGTCGTTGATGGTGGCCTCGTTCGTGATCCTCACCACGGCGATGTCGAGGAAGGGGTGATTCTCGACGAGAGTGGCGATGTAGTGGATCTCGGCCGGTTCATCGACCTTCGGTGAGACCGCCACCACGAGCTGGTCGGCCATCGCCGCGACATGCTGGTTGGTGACGATCATCGACCTGGTCACGAAGAAGCCCGAGCCGTGGCCCGACTCGCTCAGAAGCATCACCGTCGACTGTTTGGCCGTGGCCAACGCCTCGGCCTGACTCTCGTCGCCCCGTAGCACCAGCCAGGCGACGATGGCGGCGATCACCAGCGCCGTGGCGGCCACCGCGGCGATCGCCAGGCCGGCACGATTCGTCGGCTGACGATGTTGGCCCGAGGTCACGACTCGCAGTTGCGTCCCCGCCGCAGGGTCACCGAGCTGGGCGAGGAACGCCCCCTCTGCCTTGTAGGGCCTGTTGAGGCGGCGCCCATGGATGTAGGTCCCTTTCGAGGAGGCGTCCTCGAGCCACCAGGTGCCCTGGGAGTGCACGAATCGCAGGTGGCGGCGGGAGACCAGCGAATGTCGCTCGTCGACCGTGACCAGACACGACGGGTCCCGGCCGATCGTGACCTCGTGCCCCGGCAGGAAGACGTAGTCCTCGCCATCGATCTGGAGGCGCAACGTATCGGTTTCCACGAACGTGGCTGCCGGGCTGTAGCTCTGATCAGGTGCCGGGTCGCCGAATGGTGGCGGCTGGTCGTCGCCATCGTACGGCCCGCGTCCCACCGACAGATCCAGAGGCTGATTGGGAGGGTTCGACCAGCCCATCGGATCGGAGTCGTAGCGGTCGGCTCCGATGATCGTCGACTGATGACCGTCAGCGTCGGAACCTTGGTCGAAACGGGAGCCGTCGAGCCCCACGACCGGTGAACCGTTCCTGAGATCGACGACGGGACCGTCATCGACGAGGTCGTCGGTCCCGCTGCCGTGTTCGTCGAGCGCCTCCGGTTGGCCGGATGACGCCTCCCGTGTCGCCCACTGCTCGGACCGGCTCATGTCGCCCATCTCCACCAGTTGCTCGGAAGCCGGGGAGAAGGCCCGGCTGTCGTAGCCGGATTCGTCGTCCATCCGGGCGAACGCACCGGCCGACCCGGCGACGGGCTCCGGCTGGAAGTCGTGGTGGTCGCCGCCGTCCGAGACTCGGAGCAGACCGGCCGATCCTGCCGACGGCTCCGGGCGAGGCGGCGGACCGAAGTCGACCACGGTCGGCGGGGAGTCGGGGTCGGCGTAGGGGTCGCGAAGGATCTGCTCGTCGATCGCTCGGGTGATCAGCCGCATGGAGAGTTCGACGCCGCGGGGGCTGCCGAGGCGCACGACGACGTCGGTGCCGAGCGTCCACGACGACGACAATCGGACCCCGATGGGATCGTAGGAGCCGTGCGTCGAGGTGTCCTCGGCCTGCCAGCTCCGACCGTTCCAGTTCATGGTCAGATGACGGCGCGAAACCGTGCCCTGTGGCACCACGACCGCGGCGCTGGACGAACGGCCGATCAGGACCGGAGAGTCATCCGGACTGAACCGGAGACGGCCGCCCGGCCAGGTGATTTCGAGGTCATGCATGCTTCAGGACTCCACCGATGTTCGTCATCGGGACGACCGATCGGTATCGACACCAAGGTAACCGCACTTACGTCGGAAGCGACAGTCGAGGCCAGCGTCGAGGCCAACATGACCGGTTGCCGGTTGTGGGTCGTGCGACCTCGGGAAAACGACAACCGTTCCACCGGGACGGGACTGCGTCAGACGCAGTTGATGGCGTGGATGTCGCCCGGGGAAACCCGAACAACCTGGCGATCCACCGCGATGGAGATCCCCTTGGCGCCGACGGCGAGAATGGTGCCGCTTATCGTGCCGTCCGTGGTCTGAACCAGTGAGTGACGTCCCAACATCGTTGTCGGGTTGGTCGTGCTGCGCATATCTGTTGCTTCTCCAGTGCCGCGCTCCATTGAGCGGCATCGGGAGTGAGAGTACAGCTTCGGTGAGGTCCGTGGGGTGGATTCGAGATAATCGCCCAGTCGATATCGCCACCTTCGATCGGTACGAATTCGGTCATCGGAAACAGTGTTACCCGGCTGGTCCGATCGGATCAGGCGACAGTCCGTCCGACCCGGTCCGAACGGCCCGGGTGATGCTCAGGCCCGACCGACCAACGAGTCGACCGAGATCTCGATCACCACCCGATCGTCGCGTTCCTTCGGTTGCCGGTAGCGCTCGGCGTACCGCCGGACACCCTCGGCCACCCGGTCGGATTGGTCGGTGACCACTGCCTCGCCGTAGAGGGCCAGCCACCGGCCGCCGTCGACCTGACAGACGGCTACCCGCTGCCCGGGGTCCCGGGCGATGTTGCGGGCCTTGACCGAGGCCGCCCAGGTGATGACCCGGGCGGTCCTGGTCTCCGGATCATAGGTCACGCCCACGGGAGTGACCTGGGGTGTGCCGTCGGACCGCATCGTGGTAAGGGTGGCCAGGTGGTACTCGCTCAAGAAGGCGAGGACGTCGTCGTCGAGCTGGTCGAGGTCGAAGGTCATAGCGGCCCGTCAGCCTACTGGCCGGCCTCCTCACGTCGCACGGTGACATGGCACGGTAACGTTGGGCACGACGATGGGAGGTTTCCGGATTTGAGCCACTTCGAGGACGAGACCGCTGTGCGGAACGTGTCGGAGCCGGTCGAACCGGTCGCTCGATTTGCCACCGATCTGACGAGCGCCTGGGACATCGGCGGAAACCCAAACGGCGGCTACTTGCTGGCATCGTCGCTTCGGGCAGTGGCCGAGATCGTCGACGGGCACCCCGATCCGATCTCCGTCACAACCCACTACCTGCGGCCGGGTTCCTCCGGTCAACCGGCGGAGATCTCCGTGGAGACGATTCGCGCCGGTCGGCGAACCTCCACCCTGCGCAGCGTG
>JAOUGG010000309.1 GCA_029857855.1 Acidimicrobiia bacterium
ACCCGGCCGCCACCCAGAGCCTCACCGTTGCTTCTGGCGGATTTTCTTGTCGCTTGGCTCGCTTTTCGTGCCGTTTCTGACCACAATCGAACGTGACGCTCCAACTAACCGCCTGGGGCGTCGCCCCGATCAGAGGTGGAGGCACGGACCCGCCGCTAAGTGCCTCCACCTCGACCCGGGTCGTTCGGCCCTTCGGCCGGTTCGATCGTGGTGCCGCTGCTGCTCGATTCGGTGGCGCCCGGGCCGAATTCCAGCGCTCCGAGTATTTGGCTGAACAGGTCGAGTACGGAACCGGGGTCGCCACCAAGAAAACTGGTGAAGTAGCGTTCGATGCTGGCGAGATGTGTGGGGCTGGCCGCCTTGAGCACAGCGAATCCCTCGTCGGTGAGAACGGCATGTTTGACTCGCCCGTCGGCGGTGTCGGCCTCGCGGCGCACCAGGCCGTCGGCCGCCATGCGGTCGACGAGGCGGCTGCAATTCGACGGCGAGATCAGCAGCGCCGAGGCCAGGTTTCCCATCGTGCGGCGCCCGCCTGCTTCGAACAGCTGGACGAGCACGTCGTACCACTCGATCGAGAGCTGGTGGTTGGCCTGGAGATCGTCGTCCATCCGGCGGACGATCCTGGTGCGGGCCTCGAGAAAGAGGCGCCAGGTCCGCAGCCGCTCATCGTCCTGCCATCCGGTGCCCCCACTGCCAACGCTCGTCAAGATCCGTCGCCTCCTGTGCGAACGTTTAGTTTATGACGGTTGCTCGCGGGTGGCCACAATCGTCAGGACGTCGTAGGCCGCGGCCACCTCGCCGTTCTGGTTGACGACCTGGGTGTCCCATGCAACCTCGCCGTAGCCGGCACCGGCCCGCAGTGTTTTGCGTTTGCAGGTGAGGGTGACGGTCAGGGTGTCACCGGGATAGGTCGGCTTGGCGAACCGGAGCCGGTCGAGACCGTAGTTTGCCAGCACCGGGCCCGGGTCGGGATCGACGAAGAGCCCGGCGGCGGCGGAGACCACGAGGTAGCCGTGAGCGACACGGCCTTCGAAGATGGGCGACGCCTTGGCCGCCTCGTCGTCCATGTGGGCGTAGAAATTGTCGCCGGTGAGCTCGGCGAATCTCTCGATGTCGTCGAGGGTCACCGTGCGGCTGTCGGTGACGATCGAATCGCCGATCTCCAGGTCGTCGAAGTACAGCCGGAAGGGATGTCCCTTTGTGTCGTTGCGGGGCGCGCCCGCCTGGTACTCGCCGGTGATGGCGGTCATGGCCGCCGGTGAGGCCTGTACGGCGCTGATCTGCAGGTGATGTTTCACAGCCCGCATTCCGCCGAGTTCCTCGCCGCCGCCTGCCCGTCCCGGTCCACCGTGCACGAGATTGGGAAGCGGTGCTCCGTGGCCGGTGTGGGATTCGAGACTGCTCTCGTCGACCACCTGGATCCGGCCATGATGTGACCCGAGGGCGACGGTCAGGGTCGCGGCCTCGGCCGGGTCGTCGGTGAAGACGGAGGCCACCAGGCTCCCCCGGCCGAGCGCAGCGAGTTCCACCGCCTCGGCGGGTGAGTCGTAGCCGATGACCGTCGACACCGGGCCGAACGCCTCCACCTGGTGGATGGCGTCGGCCCGCCTGTCGGTGGCCTGGAGCAGGGTCGGCGCCATGAACGCCCCCCGCTCGGGATCGACGCCGGCGAAGTCGCAGTGATCGGTGATGACCGTTGCGGAGGTCTTCAACCGTTCGACGGCGTCCCGGACCTCGGCCCGTTGATCGATGCCGGCGAGGGCGCCCATGGTGGTGGCCTTGTCGGCCGGATCACCGACGACGACGTCGGCCAGCGCGGCCTGGAGCGCCTCGATGGTCGCCTCCCGGTGTGTCTCCGGCACCAGGATTCGGCGGATGGCGGTGCACTTCTGGCCGGCCTTCGTCGTCATCTCGTTGACCACCTCGGCGACGAATCCGGCGAACGTGGCGGAGCCCGGCACCGCTCCCGCTCCGAGGATGGCGCAGTTCAACGAGTCGGCTTCGGCGGTGAACCGAACGGCTTCGTCGATGATCGTGGGATGGGCCCGAAGGAGGGCGGCGGTGGATGCCGACCCGGTGAAGGCCACGCTGTCCTGGCCGTCGAGTTGGTCGAGGAGATCGCCGGTCCCACCGCAGATCACCTGGAGCGATCCGGCGGGAAGCAGGCCCGACTCCACGATGAGTCGGGTCAGGGCCTCGGTGAGATAGGCGGTGGGGGAAGCCGGTTTGGCGATGGTGGGAACACCGGCGAGGAACGCGGGGGCGAACTTCTCCAACATGCCCCAGCACGGGAAGTTGAAGGCGTTGATCTGCACCGCGACGCCGGTCCGTGAGGTTCCGATGTGCGCTCCGAGGAAGGAACCGTCGCGGGCAAGCGACTCGATCTCACCGTCGATCAGCACGGTCGAATCGGGTAGCTCGCGGCGGGCTTTGGACGAATAGCTCAACAGCACGCCGATCCCGCCGTCGATGTCGAACCACGAGTCGGATCGAGTGGCGCCCGTGGCGGTGGAGACCGGGTACAGCTCGTCCTTGCGTTCCATGAGGTACTTGCCCAGCGATCGTAGGATCGCGGCCCGCTCGTGGAAGGTCATGGCCCGCAGTTCGGGGCCGGCCGTGTCGATGGCGTAGCGGCGCACCGAAGCCATGTCGAGCCCGTGGTCGGCGAGGATGGCAACCGGCTCGCCGGTGACCGCGCTGGTCAGCATCCGGCCATCAGCCGATCGGGGTTTGTGCCACCCGCCGAGTACGTAACTTTCCAGGACACGGTTTTCGAGGGCCGGATTCGAGCTGCTCATGATGCCAAACGTAGCCTCGCATCACTCGACACGGCGAGCCCTATTGCGGGTTACACGCCGTCGTCGAAGCGGAGAGTGAGGCGGGCATCCCCGTTGGCCACCTCCAGATCGGTGGCCTGCTCGACGGCCGACCACGCTCGATCATCGACGGCGCGGTAGATCCGGGCGGCGAGATCGAACGCCTCGGCGCCGACCCAGCCGTCGGGCAGGAGCGCGGCCGGCAGGTGGGGGTCGCTCAACCGGGCCCGGCGGAGGTCGTGCACGATCATGGTCCGGAGCGCGAACGCGTCGACGGGCTCGATTGCTACCGGGTCGAGATCGCCGAGACGGCGGTAGCGGTCGATGAACGACTGGTAGACCTTCTCCGTCTCGGCCAGATGGAACGACGAACGGAACAGGCCGCCTTGCACCAACTCGTCGAGCCGATCGAAGCGAGCCAGGGCGACGGGTGGCCGGACCTCGAGGTCGAGCCGTTCGAGCAGTTCGTCGGTCGATGCCGGATCGGATTCCGGCGTCGCCAACACGCCACGTGTGATCTCCACGAAGCCGTGCCATCGGAGGTGGCGGGCCAGGCGTCGCTCGTCGTCGCCGTCACCCGAAAGGAGCGTGCCGGTGAAGACGAGGGACCAGACCTCGTTCCACGCCGGCGGCTTCTGCTGGTAGATACGCCGGTCGGCGTCGGCCGTTTCCAGGGCGGCGTAGGGGGTGAGTCGGTAGCGGCTGCGCCGACCGACCCGTTCGTTGATCACCCAGTTCTCGTTGACGAGGCGATACATCGAGGTCCGCACCAGGCGCTGGTTGAACCCGAACGGCTCGGCCAGGACGAACAGGTCGCTCAACCACACCTCGCCTCCCAGCGGAGCGACGCTGTCGCCCAGGATCGTGACGAGGACCGATCGAGCCGACGTGTCGGCTAGACCGCCCCACTTCTTGGCTTCGGCCGAAATGTTGGTCATGGGAAATCGGAGGTCTTCCTGCCCGACGTGACATCGGGCAGCGGAGCCGCCCTGGACCAACGATAGTCGACCGCTCAGCCGACCGAGATCGTCTCCGGTGGCGTCTGCGTCGTACCCCCGGGGGTGTGATCCGTTGGCACGCCCTCCGACGGATCGGCGTCGTGGCCGTGGGCCGGACCCTCGACGTTGATCGACGGCAGGATGCGGTCGAGCCACCGCGGCAGCCACCAGTTCTTCGCCCCGAGCAGTTCCATGGTGGCGGGGACCAGCAGCATGCGCACCAGCGTGGCGTCGAGCAGTACGGCGGTGGCCAGCCCGATACCGAAGATCTTGATGACCCTCATGTCCTCCAAGAGGAAGGCGCCGAACACGACCACCATGATTGCTGCGGCGGCCGAGATGACGCGGGCGGTGGCGGCCAGGCCGTCGGCGACGGAGTTCACCGGGTCGCCGCTGGCGTCGTATTCCTCCTTCACTCGCGACAGCAGGAACACCTCGTAGTCCATGGACAAGCCGAACACGATGGCGAACAGCATCATCGGGATGAACGGCTCGATGGGGGCGGGCTCGATGCCTAGCAGGCCCCCACCCCATCCCCACTGGAAGATGGCGACGACGATGCCGTAGGCGGCACCAATCGACAGCACGTTCATGATGACCGCCTTGAGCGGCACCAGTACCGAACGGAACACCATCATCAGGAGTAGGAAGCTGAGCCCGAGTACGGCACCGAAGAAGATCACGATGCGTTTGGCCAGGTAGTCGGTGAAGTCGATGTTGGCGGGCACGCCGCCGGTGACGTTGATAGTGAGGCCTTCGGTGTCGGCGGAGGGAATGATCTCGTCGCGGAGGCGCTCGACCAGATCCTGGGTGGCCTCATCCTGCGGTGAGGTGGTGGGAATGATCTGGATGATGGCGGCCTCCGGCGGAGCCGACGGGTTGGCGAAGTTGTTGGGGATCGGCCCGGCCACGGTCTGTACCCCGGGGTCGGTCCCAATGGCCTGGGCCAGGCCCGCCAACTTGGCCATGGCCGAA
>JAOUGG010000311.1 GCA_029857855.1 Acidimicrobiia bacterium
ATCATCAAGGTGCCTGCGGGAGAGGCGTACATCGCCACCGAGAACCCGCTGGGTGAGATGGGCTACTACGTCATCAGCCAGGGTGGGCTGGAGCCGTTCCGGGTCAAGATCCGGTCGGCCAGCTTCTCCAACATGTCGATCACCCCGTGGCTGCTCAAAGGCACCTACGTTCCCGACGTGATCACGATCCTGGCGTCGCTCTACTTCATCCTGGGAGACGTCGACCGGTGATCGCAGCTGAGTTCCCCTACTGGGCCACGTCGATCTTCAAATTGGGTATGGCTCTGGCGGTCGTGCTGGCTCCGGCCGGGCTGACGGTCTATCTGTACCTGTTCAAGATGGTGTCGTTCATGCAGAGCCGTCTCGGCCCCATGGAGGCCGGACCCTACGGCTCGATGCAGCTGCTGGCCGAGGTCGGCAAATGGGCCCAGAAGGAAGACATCGTTCCCGAGCGGTCCGACGAGTTCGTCTACAAGGCGGCGCCATACGTCGTGCTGCTCAGCACATTCCTGCTGGCGCTGGTCGTCCCCTTCGGTCCCGGTGCGCAGTTCGTCGACTTCGACACCGGCATCTTCTTCGCCCTCGCCGTCAGCTCGGTCTCGGTGGTCGGCATCCTGATGGCCGGTTGGGCGTCGGCCTCCAAGTACTCGCTGATGGGCGGGCTGCGGGCCGCCGGTCAGCTGATCGCCTACGAGCTCCCTCTGGTCCTCGCCGTGGTCGGTGTCGTCATCCAGGCCGGTTCACTCAACATGCAGGACATCGTCACCGCACAGACGACCGGCGAGATCTTCGGCTGGGGTGCCATCGGCAACCCGTTCATCATCACCCAGTTCGTCGGCTTCATCATCTTCCTGATCGCGGTGCAGGCCGAGTTGACGCAAACCCCGTTCGACATGCCGATCGCCGAGTCCGAACTCGTGTCCGGCTACATGACCGAGTATTCCGGTTTTCGGTTCCTGCTGTTCTTCATCGGTGAGTTCGCCACCGCCAACATCTTCGCCTTCCTCGCTTCCGTACTGTTCCTCGGCGGCTGGAGTGTTCCGCCGTTCGTCATGGACGCCATCCCCGGGCTCGCCCCCGAGGTCACCGGTCTGGCCGGGGCGCTCAACGGCACCACCGGCGCCGCCACCGCTTCGTTCTCCTCCTGGTTCAATCTGTTGGGCCCGATCGTGATGGCCACCAAGATGCTGGCCCTGACCTTCATCGTGTACTGGGTGCGCTTCACCTTCCCGAGGTTCCGAGAGGATCAGCTCCAGCGATTCGCCTGGAAGGTCCTGATCCCCCTGGCCCTGATCAACATCACCGTAACCGGCGTGCTGAAGGTTGTGTTCTGATATGGCCCACTCCGTCGACTTGTACGTGAAGGTGATGTTCTGATGGCTCTCGTGCCCGGCGTGATCAAAGGCCTCGGCGTCACCTTCGGCGAGATCGTCAAGACGGTGACGAAGGGCGCGGCCACCGTTCAGTATCCCCACGAGAAGGAGGCGCCGCCGCCGCGGGCCCGCGGTGTGATCGCCCTCCTCGAGGAGAACTGCACGGCCTGCATGCTGTGCGCCCGTGAGTGCCCCGACTGGTGCATCTACATCGAGGGTCACAAGACCCTGGCCCCTCCTCGCCGAGCAGGGGGCAATCCCCGTTCGGTCAACAAGCTCGACCGGTTCGACATCGACTACGCCCTCTGCATGTACTGCGGTATCTGCGTCGACGTGTGCCCGTTCGAGGCGCTGTTCTGGAGCCCCGAATACGAGTACTCCGAACCGAAGATCGCCGACCTTCTCCACGACAAGTCCCGCCTGGGTCAGTGGATGGAGACAGTTCCCGAGTTCGAGTCGTACGAGGCCGGCGCCGAGGTCAAGCAGAAGAAGGTGCCGCGGCCGTGAGTGTTCTAGCCGTCATCGCCCAGGAGTCCGCCCTGTCCGACCAGGGTGCCTGGATCGCCAACATATTCTTCTACGCCATCGCCGCGGTGGCGATCATGGCCGCGCTGAAGATGGTGACCACCCAAAACGTCGTGCATGCCGCCCTGTACCTGCTGGTCGTGCTGACAGCGGTGGCCGCGACCTACATCGTGCTCGGCGCCGAGTTCGCCGCCGTCACCCAGGCGCTGGTGTACCTCGGAGCGGTCATGGTGCTCCTGCTGTTCGGCGTGATGCTGACCCGGGCCAAGATCGGCATCGAAACCGACCTCGATCATGAACAGAAGTGGATGGGTGCACTCGTCGCCGTCGTCACCGGCGCGGTCATGGGCTACTCGCTGTGGGAGGCCTTCGGCGATGTGAAGCTGCCGGCCGACCAGATGCCTCAGACCACCCAACAGGTGTCCGATTCGATCTTCAGCACCTACATCGTGCCCTTCGAAGCGCTGTCCGTCCTCCTGCTGGCCGCCCTCATCGGTGCCGTCGTTGTGGCGAGGAGGGACTAGATGGTGAGTATCGCTTTCCTTGCGGTCGTCGTCGGCGTGCTGGGCATGGTCGGCCTGTTCGCGGCCGGATACCTGATGAACCGTTCCAAGGCCGACCGCAACGGAGGAGATCGCTGATGCTGACAATTGTGGTGCTGCTGATCCTCGTGGTCATCGTGGCTGTGATCGACTACCTGCTGGCCGCCCGTCTGAACGACGGCATCGGGTCCTGGGCGAGGGAGCGCTGATGTTCCTCAACCAGTTCCTCTTCCTGGCCGCCATTCTGTTCTGCATCGGCATCTACGGGGTCCTGACCCGGAAGAACGGTGTGCTCATGCTGATGTCGATCGAGCTGATCCTCAACTCGGTCAACATCAACCTGGTCGCGTTCGGCGCCTACCATCAGCACATCGCCGGCCAGGTCTTCGCCCTGTTTGTGATCGCCGTGGCCGCCGCCGAGGTCGGCGTCGGTCTGGCCATTGTCCTGCTCATCTACCGGAACCGTCGAAGCATCAACGTGGCCGAAGCGAATCTGATGAAGGGCTGATTGGGAATCGTGTTTGTTCTTGCTGCCGAAGAAGCCGTCGCCAACTCGTGGCTCTACGAGAACGCCTGGCTCATTCCCGCCCTGCCCGCAGCCTCGTTTCTGCTGATCCTGTTCTTCGGCAAGAAGCTGCCGTTCAAGGGAGCGGAACTCGGCATCGCCGCGGTCGGCACCGCGTTCGTGCTCGCCGTGCTCACCGCCTTCACCTGGATCGGTGACATCCAGTCGGCCGAACAAGGTGAATCCGAGGAGCACTCGCTGGTCGTCGACGGCGGTGAGACGTTCGCCGTTGCGTTGACCGCCGAGGAGGGCGAGGACGGACACGGGGCGGCCAGGGGCGCGCCGATCGTCACCGAGGTCGAGTGGTTCGGTATCGGCACCGACGCCAACCGGGTCACCCTTGGATCCGAGGCGAACGTTGCGGCCGACGGTGCCGCCGAGGGCGATCACAGCGAGGAGGGGGCGGAGGCGCACGCCACCGAAAGCCTGGCCTCCAAGTTCTCCATCCCCATCGGCACGATCGTCGACGGCCAGTCGGTCATGCTGCTGTTCGTCGTCACCTTCATCTCGCTTCTCGTGCACATCTACTCGACCGAGTACGTGAAGGGCGACCGGCGCTTCACCCACTACTTCGCCTTCCTCTCGCTGTTCACGGCGGCCATGTTGTTCATGGTGCTGTCGTCGTCGACGTTGCAGCTCATCGTCGGCTGGGAGTTGGTCGGCGTCTGTTCGTTCGTCCTGATCGGGCACTGGTGGGAGGAGAAACCGAACTCCGACGCCGCCCTCAAGGCCTTCCTGACCAACCGCGTCGGCGACATCGGCCTCCTGGTCGGCATGTCAATCCTCTACTTCGCAGCCGACCGTTCGTTCTCCATCACCTCCATCAACGAGATGGCGGTCTCCGGTGAGATCGAGCAGCGCACCCTGCTGATCGCCGGGCTTTGCCTGATGGCGGCCGTGATGTCGAAGTCCGGTCAGTTCATCCTCCACACCTGGCTGCCCGACGCCATGGCCGGCCCGACCCCGGTCTCGGCGCTCATCCACGCCGCCACCATGGTGGTCGCTGGTGTCTACCTGATCGGCCGGATGTACGCCGTGTTCTTCGTCGGCTTCGGGATGGACGGCGGCACGATCAACGCCATGGCCCTCATCGGCGGTCTCACCTGCGTCGGCGGCGGCCTGCTGGCCTTCGTGCAGGACGACATCAAAAAAGTGCTGGCCTACTCCACCGTTTCACAGCTCGGCTACATGGTGCTGGCGCTCGGCGTCGGGGCCTACACCGCGGGCATGTTCCACCTGTTCACCCACGCCTTCTTCAAGGCCTGCCTGTTCCTCGGTGCCGGTTCGCTCAGCCACGCCTGCCACCACAGCTTCGACATGAAAGCCGAGATGGGTGGCTTGCGCAAGAAGATGCCGATCACCTTCGCCACCTTCATGATCGGCACGGCGGCGCTGGCCGGTCTGCCGATCTTCGCCGGGTTCTGGTCGAAGGACGAGATTCTGGCCGGCGCCGGTGTCTGGCCCGGCACCGGCGGCAACGGTACCTACACCATTCCATTCGTCTTCGGCCTGATCGCCGCTGCGCTCACAGCGGCCTACATGACCCGGGTCATCTGGCTGGTCTTCTTCGGCGAGTACCGGGGCCATTCCCACCCGCACGAGAGCCCGCCGGTCATGTCCGTGCCGCTGATCATCCTGGCGTTCATGTCGGTTACCGCCGGCTTCCTCAACGTGCCTGCTGCCTGGAACTTCTTCATGCCCGAAGGTTGGGCCCACCGGTTCGAGGAATGGGTCGAGCCCGCCGGTATCTCGATGTTCCCCTCTATCGCCCAC
>JAOUGG010000312.1 GCA_029857855.1 Acidimicrobiia bacterium
ACCGTCGGCCCGGTCGAGGCCGAGCACCCGCCCGTCGTCGGTCGGCACCAACACCAGATCCTCATAGAGCGCCGGGGTGGCCCACACGCCGGTGTCGAGGCCGGCGTTGGCCTCGACGCTCCACACCAGCGGATCGTCGGGCTTCGACGGGTCGAGTCGCAACACCTGGCCGAGCTCCCGGGATCGGGCCGTGCCCCGTTCGTACTCGGCGCCCACGTAGAGCTGCCCGTCGCCGTCGACGACAACCGACGCGTCGATGTCGTCACCCGCCCAGAAGCGGAACACCCGCTCGGGTGACCCGCCCTCGGCCACGCCGGCGAGATCCCATCCCTGCACGAGACCGCCCGAGTTGGCGAAGTAGACCACCGAGCCGCTGACAGCCACCGAGTTCTCGATCGACACCTGTACGTCACCGACGTCGCTGAGGAGCTGGTCATCCCACCCCTCGACCGACGAGAGCAACTCCGGATCGATCGTGACCAGCCCGTCGGCGTCGTAGCCCCGATTCAGCTTCACCACGTAGAACCGTGAGTTCTCTCCGCCGACGATCAACAGGTCGTCGATCACCATCGACGACCCGTCCCAGTCGTTGTTCCACAGGGTGCGGCCGCCGACGTCGGCCGCCAACGACCACAACTCGACCGGCTCGTTTCGATCGAGCGCCACGACGTGCAGCGAATCGTCGCGGCTGCCGGTGTAGAGCAACGGAAACCCGTCGGGATCGACGGTGGCGGTGCCTTTGATGATGTCGCCCGTGAAGAACGGCGGGTAGACCGTGGCCCCGTCGGCCGGGTCGAAGAAGTTGACGGCCCGGTTGTAACCACCGACCGCCACCCACCAATCGTCGGTCGAGCCGGGCGGGTGGAACACCAGCGGTTGTCCGGTCCACCCCGTGCCACACCACTCCTTCGGCTCACCGCCCACGAACGAGGTCGAACACCCAATGGTCGCGCTCCACTGCACCACCGGTTCCGCCGGCACCGGTCCTCGCCCATGGAAGGAGCGAGTCGGATTGCCCCGGAAGGTCAGGAGGCCCTCGACCGAGCCGAGCGCACTCCACGGCATACCCGACGACGCTGGATCGACCCAAACGCCGTCGCGGTCCTCGAACTGGAGCGGAGGCTGCTCTTGGGTCGCCGATTCCGACTCGACGGCCTCGACCGGCGCATCGGGCGACGCGTCGTCGACGATCACCGAATCGTCGTCGGGAGCCGTCCCGGCGCCTGTACCGGCCGGATCCTCCACGGCTGCGACCAGCGCCGAGAGGTCGGTGTCGGTCAGAGTCGCCGTCGCTGCGTCTTCGGTGCTCCTGAGATCGCGGGCAACAAAACCGGCTACGGCAACGGTGGCCAACGCCACGACGACGGCCAGCCAGCGGGGCGGCCGGGGAGGAACACCGTTCGGACTCCTCCTACCCCTGGGCTCCGCCGATCTCGTCACCAACGGCTTCGGCGCCCAGCGCCTCGCTTCGAGTTTCGGCGTCGCGCCGAAATCCCCGCAACCTGCCACATATCCACCAGATCAGTCTACAAGGATCTAGCCGAGGCCACCCTCGGCCACCATTCGTTCCAGCGTCAGTTCCGGATGGTCCGACACGACACGCTCCATCCAGTAGCGGCTTTCGAACAACGCCAGCATCGTGCCGTCGTCGCGACTCATCACCGTGACCCCCTGCATGGCGTTGAGGGCCGGCGCACTCTCGGGGTCGGTTCGTCGAGCGATCGTGTAGGGCGTGGCCGTCAACTCGACGGCCGCCCCGAACTCGTTCTCCAGGCGGTAGCTCGCAACCTCGAACTGCAGCATGCCGACGGCGGCGAAGATCGGGGCCTGATCACCGAGGTCGGCATCACGCAGCACCTGGATTGCGCCCTCCTCGTCGAGTTGGACGATGCCCTTGCGGAACTGCTTGAACTTCGATGTGTCCTTCACCCGGGCCCGCATGAAATACTCCGGCGCGAACGCCGGCAACGGGGGAAACGACGCCGGCTTCGCCACGTACACCGCGTCGCCGACCCGCAGATCGTTGGCGTTGACCAGACCGAGCACGTCACCGGGAAAGGCCTCGTCGGCCGTGTCGCGATCCTGGCCGAACATGGTCTGGGCGAACTTGGTCGAGAACTGCTTCTCCGTCCGCTCCGCGATGGCGGTGATGCCCCGCTCGAACTTGCCCGAGCAGACCCGGACGAACGCGATGCGGTCACGGTGGGCCTTGTCCATACCGGCCTGCACCTTGAACACCATGCCGCAGAACGGGTCGTCGAGCGCCCGGCGTGAGCCGTCGGCCAGCAACCGGGGAGCGGGGGACGGGACCAGGTCGACGACGCCGTCGAGCAGAAAGCGCACCCCGAAGTTGGTAAGCGCCGAACCGAAGAACACCGGGGTCGACTCGCCGGCCAGGAACGTCTTGAGGTCGACGTTGCGGCCGATCTCGTCGAGCAACCCGACCTCCTCGGTGGCGTGGGTCCACCACTCGCCGTCGGTCGCCTCGGCTTCGGCGGCGTCGACCTCGGTCTCCGGCGCGATCGTGGAGCCCCGGGCCGTACGCTCGAATCGGGTATAGGTGCGCGGGCGCGTTCCAGTTTCCCGGTGGATCACACCCCGAAAGTCGCCGGGGATGCCTACCGGCCACGTCATCGGGGTCGGCTCGACGACCAGCGTCTCCTCGATCTCGTCGAGCAGCTCCAGCGGGCCCTTGCCCGGCCGGTCCCACTTGTTGATGAAGGTGAGGAACGGGATCTCCCGCTCCCGGCACACCTCGAACAGCTTCAGGGTCTGCGGTTCGATGCCCTTGGCCGCGTCGAGGACCATGATCGCGGCGTCGGCCGCCGCCAGCACCCGATAGGTGTCCTCCGAGAAGTCCCGGTGGCCCGGGGTATCGAGCAGGTTCAGGACCCGATCGCGGTATTCGAACTGGAGCGCCGTCGAGGTGATCGAGATGCCCCGCTGTTGCTCCAGATCCATCCAGTCCGATGTCGCCGACCGTCGGCCCTCCCGGGCCTTGACCGACCCGGCCTCCTTGCCGAGCGCCCCGCCGTAGAGCAGGAACTTCTCGGTCAGTGTCGTCTTACCGGCGTCGGGATGGGAAATGATGGCGAACGTCCGCCGCCGTTTTGCTTCTTCTTTCGGCTCGCTCACTGCGATTCACACTACCTCTACTCGTCCTGGTTCTTTCGGCGGGCGGACGCGCTCCATCAACAAGCTGCGAACACCCGATGGTCAGCCACCCGATACGCGCTCGCGGGCGAAATCGGTCAACTGTGGCCGTTTTCGCCCGCGAACGCGCAAGGGGGTGGGGCCGGTGGATCCCGGCGCGGACGCTCGCTTAGTGCATGGTGTCGTCGGAGTCGACGTTGTTCAAATCGATGATGCCGAGACGAACCGCGCTGAGCACCGCATGGGTCAACGACTGGGCGTCGAGCTTGCGGTAGATGGCGTTCAGGTGATTGTGCACCGTCTTGATGGTGATACCGAGATGGCGGCCGGCCTGCTTGGTGCTCATGCCATCGGCGATCGCCTGCAGGATCTCGACCTGGCGGTCAGACAGCAGATCCTGCCCGGCCTCGGCCTGACGGGCCGAATTGAGCATCGCCCCGGCCAGCGCCGGTGACAGCACCGTGTCGCCTTCGGCCACCCGATGCACGGTCTCCCGAACCTCGGTGAACGATGTGCCCTTGGTCAGGTACGCGCTGGCGCCGGCGGCGATGGCGTCGCGGGTCTTGTCGATATCGTCGTGCATGGTCAGCACGGCAACCCGGACCCCGTTGCCCTCCTCGCGGATCTGGCGGGTGGCCTCGATGCCGTCCATCACCGGCATCGACAGGTCCATCAGCACCACGTTCGGTTGGAGCGCCCGGGCCAGCGCCACCGCTTCTTCGCCGGTCGAGGCTTCGCCAACCACGGTGTCACCCGCGGCTTCGAAAGACTTCCGCAGCCCTTCCCGCAGGAGGGCGTGGTCGTCGGCCAGCAGAATCTTGATCATCGGAGTTTCCTATTCGGCGGTGTGTGGTTTTAGGCGCTTTTACTGGACTGAACGGTGATAACCGTACCTTCTTCCGGTTTAGAAGAGATTGTAAGCATGGCTCCGACCGAAGTGGCCCGTTCTCGCATACCGACGAGTCCGTAGGCGTTGCCCCGGATTCCCTGGGTGGGATCGAAGCCCCGGCCGTCGTCGGAGACGACAAGCACACCCTTCCCATCGGCTATTGACCAGGCGACGTGAACCTTTGACGCCTTGGCATGCTTCTCGATGTTAGTCAAAGCTTCTTGAGCAATGCGCAGAAGTTCGTTTTCGACACGCGCCGGCAAACGATCGGCCAGCGTCTTCGGCGTCACCAGCGACACCTCGAGCGCACTCCGGGCCTTGAACCGCTCGACGACCTCGCCCAGCACCACGGTCAGCGGACGTTCCTCCGACACCGCTGCTCGGAGCTCGAGCAGCGTCGACCGGAACTCCGAGATCGCCTCCTGCACATCCTCGTGCAGTTCCTTCAACTCCGACGACGACTCGTTGCGGTTGATCCGCTCCAGCTCGATGGCGATGTAGGTCAGGTATTGACCGAGCCGGTCGTGGAGGTCGCGGGCGATCCGGTTGCGCTCCTCGGCCGCGGCCAGGGCCCGGAGCCGGTTGAACGATCGGGCGTTGGCCAGCGTGAGCGCCAGCACGCTCGACATGCCGGTGAGCAGCTGGGCGGCCCGCTCGTCGTAGCGTCCGGCCCGGTCGTGTTCGATGGCGAGCAGGCCGGTGTCGGCGTTGCGGATGACGAGGCGGATGTAG
>JAOUGG010000313.1 GCA_029857855.1 Acidimicrobiia bacterium
CCCGGTTGACGGCGTCGATCACGGTGTGTCGTCTGTGGTCGAGCGAGGCGAGATCGTCGAGCAGTGGGTCGACCTCGAACCGGACCGCGACGGAGGCGCTGGGACGGAGACTGCGCCGCCGTTCCAATTCGCGATCCGGGGGGAGGTCGGCGACGACACGCGGGAGTACGCCCGGACCCGCATCGATCACCTCATCGACACGGTTGGCCGACCCGTGCGGTTCGTGCGGGTAAAGCTCACCGTCGTCGACAACCCCGCCGCCGAGCGCCCGGCGATGGCCGAGGTCGTCCTCGATCTCGACCGCACGATCGTACGGGCTCACGCCGAGGCTCCGACCTTCACCGAAGCCGTCGACCGGGTCGTCGACCGGCTTCAGGGGCGGATTCGCCACGACCGGAGCCGGCGCCGAGCCCGGCAACGGGGCCGGGAGGTGGCCAACGGCTCCCGATGGGCGACCCTCCCGATCGGCCCGCCGGAACCCGAACCCAGACCGGCGGGACCGGATCGACCCGAGATCGTCCGCCATCGGTCCTTCGCCCCCGACGATCTGACGATCGACGAGGCCGCTTGGGACCTCGACATGCTCGACTACGATTTCCTGCTCTTCGTCGAAGCGGAATCGGGTTCCGACGCCGTCCTGACCACCGACGAAGAGGGCTCGCTGGTCATTCAGTTCCGGCAACCGGTCGACCTCGACCCTGCCGACTGCGTGATCGACGTGCTGACGGCCGAAGGCCCGCCTCCGAGCCTTCGGCCGTCGGAGGCCATCGAGTTCCTGGAGACGATGCGGAACCGGTTCGTGTTCTTCGTTGATCCGGAGAGCGGACGAGGCAACGTCGTCTACCGACGCCACGATGGCCACTACGGCTTGATCACTCCGGCCGACGAGAAGCGGGAGTAGGTGGCGGCGATGCAGAGCAGCGAACAGCCGACGATCCTCGTGGCCGTGGACCCGCCCAGCCCCGCCCCTCCGACACCGGCCATCGAGGCGCTCGCCCTGGCCACCGGCTGGCCGTTGGTGTTGGTCAATGCCGCTCCCCAGGACAGCACGGTCGACGAGGTCGCCGAGATCGAGCGGCGTCTCGACGAGTCGGCCCAGACCTTCGCCGAACACGGCATCGACGCACGGTCCACAACCTTCGTCGGCCCGCCGGTCGACGTGATCCTGGCCGAGGCCGAGGCGGTGCAGGCCGCGGTGATCGTGATGGTCGCACGGCGTCACGATCTCGACGGGCGGCCAATGCTGGACAGCGTGACGTCGGCCCTCCTGAAGGTCGTCGACCGACCGGTACTGGTTCTTCCGAGCGGTCCCGGACCGGCCCGTCCGGGCTTCGTGGCCGCTGTCGAGCGGCTGATCGATCTCGTCGAGCGTGCCGACGACGCCCGTGTCGACGAACTCGACAGCCTGTCGCAACTGCGGGAGGCGGCCCTCGATCGACTGCCGGAACCCGAATCGGAATCGGGGGACCGCGGACGTCTGGATCAACGGTTGCTCGACGCCCTACACCAGTTCGAAACCGACCACCCGTCGCTGACCACCGCCATCAACGACGTGGCCCACCATCTGAGCGGCCTGGGCATCTGAAGGGCGACAGCGAAAGGAACGACCATGACCGGTGACCGCAGACTCGCCGCACGAATTCAAAACCTCCCGGTCGTCGGCCGGCTCAGCCGGTTCGGGCGACGCCGGGGCCGGCCACGACAAGACGTCGAACCCCGGAGGAACCAGCCGTGGGTCAGGACGAGCCACTCCGACAGTCAACGTCGACGGTTTCGCCGCTGACCGGCGCCGATAGCGGGAAGGTTGCGGGCCACGATGCTGATCGACGAAATACTCCCCGAGTACGACACGACGATCATCGAGCATCTGGTCGTCGACGCGCCGGGTGATGTGGTCTACCAGACGGCCCGCAATATGGACTTCCTCCAGATCCACTCCCCGGCCGTCGATGCACTGATGTTCACACGAGGTCTTCCGGAACGACTTGCCCGATGGCTTCGCAGGCGGCCCACCCCACCATCACCGCCGGCCATGCGGCTGGCCGACATGTTCGACGGCTCGGGTGATCCGGATGTACTCGCCGGCTGGTCGGCCCTCGGCGAAATCCCGGGCCGGGAGCTCGTCTTCGGCGCCATCGGAAAGGTGTGGCAGCCCAACATCGAGTGGAGGGCCGTCACCGCCGAGGAGTTCAGCCAGTTCTCCCAAGCCGACTTCGCCAAGATCGCAGCCGGGTTCTCCATACGACCCTACGGCCGAAGCCGGAGCCTGTTGAGCTACGAGGCCCGGACCGCCGGCACCGACGATGCGGCACGACGGAGGTTCCTTCGATACTGGTGGCTGGTCCGCCGGTTCGTGCACATCGTGATGCGGGCCGCCGTCGTATCCATCAAGGAGTCGGCCGAGCGCAACGCTGCAGATTCGGCGTCCGACTCGGTCGATTCCGGTTTGCCGGCCGACGTTGTCGAAATGCCGGAGACGTGACTGTGCGAGACGTGAACGTGCACGCATTTCCGGGCTTTGAGAGCTACCCCACCCAGCACTGTGTGACCGGTTCGATCAAGCACGTCTACGACTACCACGGGTACCCGATCTCCGAGGAGCTCCTACTGGGCCTGGGCGAGGGACTCTCATTCGTGTACTTCCACATCAAGGGCACCGATCCCTTCTTCGGAGGCCGAGGCAACGTCACGCGGCCCGGCACCGAGGGGTTTGAGCACGCGATCGGGCGAAGGACCGGCGTGATGGTCAGAGCCCACAAGACCGCCAGCGCCAACAAGGCCGAACATGCTCTGCGCGATCTGCTGGTGGCCCGGCAACCGGTTCTCGTCTACGTCGACATGGGGCTGCTGCCCTACTTCGACTTTCCCGAGGAGTACCACTTCGGCGGCCACACCGTGGTGGTCGCCGGGTACGACCCCGAGACCGGCGACGTTCTGGTCGCGGATCGTGATCCCGAACTCCATCCCGTCGCCTGGGACGTCCTCGAGAAGGCTCGCGGTTCGACGTTCAAACCGTTCCCACCACAGCACCTGTGGTTCACCTTCGACTTTTCGGCAGCTCGTCAACCGACAAGCGACGATGTCAGCGAAGCGATCCGTGCAGTGTGCGGTGTGATGCTGGAGCCGCCCATCTCGAACCTCGGAGTCAAAGGTATCCGCAAGGCGATCACCGAGGCGCGAAAGTGGCCCAAGCTGCTCGACGACGCTGCGCTCCGGCGGGCCTGCTTCAACGTGGCGCTGTTCATCGACCATCGGGGAGGCACCGGCGGCGGCATCTTCCGGTACATGTACGGCCGATTCCTGAGCGAAGCCGCTGTGATTGTCGGCGAACCGCAGCTCGACGCCATTGGAAAGGATCTGGAAGGTGTCGGCGACGACTGGGAAGCGGTTGCCGCAGCGTTCGCCGAGGCGGCCGACGGCGACAATCCGGAGGCTCTGCTCGACGCGGCCACCGAACCCATGATCCACATCGCCGATCGTGAGGAGGACGTGTGGGAACGCCTCAGATCAGTCATGTGACCGGCAGCGCCATCGCCGGCGATGCCGTCTTCATCGAGGGATTGACGAAACGATTCGGGTCGACGACGGTGGTCGACGATCTGACCTTGACCGTCCCCCGCGGCATCATCTTCGGATTCCTCGGCCCGAACGGAGCGGGCAAGACGACCACCATCGACCTGCTTCTCGGACTGCGGGAGCCGACGGCCGGGACGGCCCGCGTGCTCGGCATCGATATCGTCGACGACCCCGATCTCGTTCGTAGCCGGGTCGGCGTCGGCCGAGACGAGCCGGGCCTGTACGAGCACCTCTCGGCGCTCGACAATCTTCGCTTCTGGGCTCGGGTCTGGAGTGTCCCGGACGAGCGGATCGAGCTGCTGCTGCGGGGCATAGGGCTGTGGGATCGTCGCCTGGACCGGGCCGGTTCGTGGAGCCGGGGCATGCAGCAGCAACTCGCCCTGATCCGTGCCCAGCTCCACGATCCGGAACTGCTGTTCCTCGACGAGCCGACCGCCGGCCTCGACGTGCTCTCGGCCCGCAACGTTCGATCCCAACTGAGAGTCCTGACCGACGCCGGCAAGTCGGTCTTCCTGATAACCCACAACATGACCGAGGCCGAGGAGCTCTGCGATCGAGTGGCCGTCATCTAACGCGGCCGGCTCGTGGCCGAAGGTTCCCCGGAGCAACTCATGAACCGCGCCGGTCACGAGCTTCGTATCATCGGCTCCGGCCTCGATCACGCAGCGCCCGTGCTGGCCCGACACCCCGAGATCCTGACCCACCGGATGAACGGCGACCATCTTTGGGTCCACCTGGCCGACCCGGACCCGTCGGAACTCATCGCCGATCTCGTCGCCGCAATCGTCGCGATCCGGGAGGTCGGCCGCGAATCCGGGCTGGAGGATGCGTTCGTCGAGCTCACGAGGACCGATCATGCTTCGTGACCTGCGAACCGTTATGTGGAAGGAGTGGCGGAGCCTGGTCCACCAGCCAGGTGGCCGTCTCCGCATGTTGATAACCGTTTCGGTGCCGATCCTCTATTTCGGTGTGGTCGGGCCGCTCCAGGCCGGTGCGCGATTCGTCGACGACGCCGATCCGTGGCTTGTCGTCGTGGTTCTGCCGGTGCTTGCGGTTGTGGTCACGGCTCCCGACTCCTTCGCCGGCGAGCGTGAACGCAAGACGCTCAGAACCCTGTTGGCCGGCAGAGGCTCAACTTATCGTGGAGACATTCCGCCGGCTCGACACGCCAACCGGTCA
>JAOUGG010000314.1 GCA_029857855.1 Acidimicrobiia bacterium
CGGGGCCGACGTGTGGGTCGATCGCTGTGGGTCGGTGCCGGCGCCCGCCTTCACCGTCACGAAACTGGCCTGGGTCGCCGACAACGAACCCGAGCTGATCGACCGCATCGACAAGGTGATGCTGCCTCACGACCACCTGACCTGGAAGCTGACCGGTGAGCATGTGACCGATCGGGGCGACGCGTCGGGCACGGGTTGGTGGTCGCCCTCGATCGAGGACTACGTCGACGAGGTGATCGAGCTGGTCGCTCCCTCGGTGGTCGACAAGCTGCCGAGAGTGCTGGGCCCGACGGCCGTGGCCGGTACGGTGAGCGCGGCCGCAGCGGCCGCACTCCGGATTCCCGCGGACGTCGCCGTCGGACCAGGATCGGGCGACAACATGGGTGGAGCCCTCGGCCTCGGCCTCCAACCCGGTGATCTGGCCATCTCGGTCGGCACATCTGGCACCGCGTACGCGGTGAGCGGCACCCCGACGGCCGACGAGACCGGCTTCGTCGCCGGCTTCGCCGATGCCACCGGCAACTTCCTGCCGCTTGTCTGCACGTTGAACGCCACCAAGGTCACCGAGGCCTTCCGACGGCTGCTCGGCGTCGACTATGCCGAGCTCGACGAGCTCGCGCTCTCCGCACCGGTCGGGGCCGGTGGCGTCGTGCTCATTCCCTACCTCGATGGCGAGCGAACCCCGAACCGCCCGAACGCCACCGGACTGCTGACCGGGGTACGGTCCGACGTCGAACGGAGCCAGATCGCCCGGGCGGCCTTCGAGGGTGTCGTGTGCGGCCTGCTCGACGGGGTCGAGGCCCTCGAGTCGGCCGGCGTGAGCCTCGAAGGACGCACGTTCCTCATCGGTGGCGGTGCCAAATCGGCGGCCTTCGGTCGAATCATGGCCGACCTGTCCCAGCGGCAACTCACGATTCCGATCGACGACGAGACGGTGGCCACAGGTGCCGCCGTCCAAGCCGCGGTCGTGACGGGCCACGGCACGTTCGCCGAGGTGGCCGACCGCTGGAACCTGGGCCATGGGTCGGTCATCGACCCCGACCACGACGTCGCCGACGCGGCGACCGACGCGCGCCGACACTACCGCCGGGCCCGAGATCTCACCGAGTAGGATCGGCCTCATGGTAGGAGTGAACATCGATCGACCTCGAATGCCCGAGGGCTACGGCGTGCCAACGGATTTGGGCGGCTTTCGTCCGTGGAGCGAGGTCGAGTACCGGCTGAACACCACACTGCATGTTTGGCTGGCCACGACCCGCCCCGACGGCCGGCCCCATGTGGTGCCCCGCTGGGGTGTCTGGCTCGACGACCGATTCTGGTACGACGGCTCGCCCGACACCATTCACGCCCGGAACCTGCGCACCAACCCGGCGTGTGTTCTGCACCTCGAAAGCGGCGCCGACGTGGTCATCGTGGAGGGGACGGCGGCTCCATCGGCTCCGGTGGATTACGACCGCGGGGTTCGCCTGTCCGACGTCTTCCGGTCGAAATACGCCGCCAAGGGTTACGAGCCGGCGGCCGACGCCTGGTCCGGGCCCGGCGCCGGTGGATTGTGTGTGCTCACCCCGATCAAGGCGATGGCGTGGCGCGACTTCCCGACCGACGTGACCAGATACCGATTCCAGTCGGCCGACTGAGGCGTCAAGCCGATCAGGGCCGAAACCCCCAGGTGGTCGGGCCCGGTCGCAGAGTTCGTCGTGCGAGGTGGACCCAGTCGCAGAGCATCGGGCGGGTGTCGCGGGGGTCGATGATCTGCTCGATCTCGTAGAACTCCGCCGAGCGCAGGGGTGACCGAAGCCGGTTGAGTCGCTCGATGATCTCGGCGTGGAGCACGTCGGGATCGTCGGACGCCTCGAGCTCCGCCTTGTAGGCCACCTCCAAACCGCCCTCCAGCGGTAGCGAGCCCCAGTCGGCCGACGGCCAGGCCATCCGCATCGACGTTGCACCGGGCACCCGGTTCGAGGCGCCGGCCACTCCGAACGCCTTCCGGACCAGCACGGTGCAGTAGGGGACCGCCAGCTGTCGCAACGCCACCAGGGCGACCGAACCGGTGCGGATGGTGCCCTCCTCCTCCGAGGTCTTGCCGATCACGAATCCGGGGCAGTCCTCGAAATGGATCAACGGTAGTTTGAACAGCGATGCCAGATCGGCCAGGCGGATCAGCTTCCGGCAGGAGTCGTTGGTCCAGCCGCCGCCGTAGATCCGGGGGTCCTCGGCGTACACGGCGAGCGGCACGCCGTCGAGACGGGCCAGACCGGCGATGATCGACGTGCCCCAGGATCGCCCGATTTCGAAGAAGCTCGACGTGCCCTCCGGGGTCTGATCGAAGACCGCGGTGAGGATGGCCCGCATGTCGTAGGCCTGCCGGGGTTCACGGGGGACGGCCGAGATCAGGCTCTCGGTCCGCCGGCCGGGATCGTCTTCCCAATCCTCGATCGGGGGCAGATCATCGACGTTGCCCGGCAGATACGACAGGAACTGCAGTGCACGGTCGAACGCCTCGGCCTCGGTGTCGACCACGTCGTCGATCGAACCGTTCGTGGTGTGGATCCGGGCGTGACCAAGCTCCTCCTTGGAGACGGATCCGAGACCCGCCTGTTCGACGAGGGCCGGCCCCGCGATCATCATCTGTGAGGTCTCCGCCACCATCACCGAGTAGTGGCAGGTGGTGGCCCGGGCCGCGCCGAAGCCGGCCACGGAGCCCAGCACCAGCGATACCGACGGAGCGACGTTCAGGTGGTCGATCACGGTGTGCCAGCCCGGGAGGAGGGGAATGTAGGTTCGGCCCGCCATCTCGATGGTCTTGACCGAGCCGCCGCCCGACATGCCGTCGAGCAGGCGAACATGAGGCAGCCGCAGCTCCAAGGCGAGCGCCTCCGACTCCTCCCGTTTGGCCGAGATCGAGGCGTCGTTGGAACCGCCGCGAACGGTGAAGTCGTCGCCCGAGACGACCACCGGACGGCCCTCCAGCTCGGCCAGACCGAAAACGAAGTTCGACGGCAGCAGGTCGACGAGGTTGCCGTCGTCGTCGTAGGAGGCGACCCCGGCCACCTTGCCGAGCTCCCAGAAGGTGTCGCGGTCGACGATCGCCTCGATCCGCTCCCGGACCGTCTGCTTCCCGAAGTGGTGCTGGCGCTCGACCTTGTCGGCCCCGCCGAGCTGCTCGGCCATGGCCTCGCGACGTTTCAGTTCCTCGAGCTCCGGCTCCCAGCTCATCGGGCCCGAGCGTACTCACCGGGGCGTTGCCACGCCAGAGCGGGGCTTGACCCTCCGGCCGGTTGGAGCGATCGCAACCCGGTGCGCAATCATGGTCCGGTGACCGGAACCCCTGTGACCGCCTCGTCCCCGATGACGATCCATGACGCCGTCGAAGCCGCCGACCTCCGGGTTCTCGTGCTGTGCATCTACCACCTCACCGGCGACCAGCGGTGGTTGGGCGAGCGGTTCGCCCCGGCGCGCGATGTCCGGCTCGTCGCCGATCCCGAGGCCGGGTTCAACGCCGAGACGAAGGCCGAGATCCGCTCCGCCGCCGTCGATCTGCTGACTGGCGGCCAAGGCGCCGGCGCCGTCGAGGTTCCGGAGCCCGTCGTCACCGATCCGGATCCCGGACAGTTCCGGCGGATGATGTCGTTCTGTCTCGGCGAACCGGTACCCGATGAGTACGTGCCGATGATTCTCGACGACTTCGGGTTCACCTCCGAGGATGCCCGCTGGACCGACGGCAGCCCGCCGCCCCGGCCGTCCGATCCTGCCGTCGACCACGAGGTGCTGATCATCGGCGCGGGCGTGTCCGGCATGTGCCTCGGTATCAAGCTCGACCGACTCGCCATCCCGTGGACGATCATCGAGAAGAACCCCGAGGTCGGCGGCACCTGGCACGAGAATCGCTACCCGGGCTGCGGGGTGGACACCCCCAACCACTTCTACAGCTACTCGTTCGCCCCCAACCCGGCGTGGCGTCGCTACTTCTCCCAGCGTGACGAGCTCCACGCCTACCTGCAGAACTGCGCCACCGAGTTCGATCTCCGGTCCCGGATTCGCTTCTCCACCATCATGACCGCAGCCCGCTGGGAGGAGGAGCACGCCCGCTGGCGGGTCTCGCTCATCGACGGGGACGGCGTGGCAACGGAGACCACGACCCGGATCCTGGTCAGTGCGACCGGCCATTTCAACCAGCCGATGGCCGCTCGCTTTCCCGGGGACGAGGAGTTCGAGGGCCGCATCGTCCACACGGCCCGCTGGCCCGACGACCTCGACCTGGCCGGCGCCGAGGTCGCCGTGATCGGGACCGGGGCCTCGTCGGTCCAGCTCGTGCCGACCATCGCCCCGATCGCCGCCCGGGTCACCGTCTATCAACGAACCCCGCAGTGGGTTCGCCCGACCGAGAACTACAACGGCGAGGTCGATCCCCGCAGCAGCTGGCTCTTCGCCAACCTGCCCTTCTACGGCAAGTGGTACCGCTTCGCCCAGTTCTGGCGCTACGGCGACGGACTCCTTCGTTACCTTCGACGGGACCCCGACTGGCCGCATCCGGAACGAGCCATGAACGGGGTGAACGATCGACATCGGATCGAGATGACCGAGCACATCGTCGACTCGCTGGCCTCGAAACCGGAGCTGGTCGACGGCTGCATACCGTCCTACCCGCCGTTCGGCAAACGGATCCTGCTCGACAACGACTGGTACGCCACCCTGTGCCGGTCGAACGTCGACCTCGTCACCGAGACCATCGAGCGGTTCGACGCC
>JAOUGG010000315.1 GCA_029857855.1 Acidimicrobiia bacterium
CGAGTTTGGTATCCCGGATGTTTCGGGCAACGGGTTTCCTCGGTGGACGGATGATGTTGCGCAAGTTCGATCGTTCGTCGAGGAATGCCGTCGCGGCGAACCGCAAGACACTGATGAAGATACTCACGGCGAACGCCGAGGTCGAGTTCGGTCGACGCCACGGCTTCGGCGACTTGGCCACCGACCCGACCGCTCGGCGGTTCCGAGAGACGGTTCCGATCAGCGCCTACGCCGACTACAGCGATGCCATCGCCCGCATGGAGCGGGGCGAAACCGACGTCCTCACCGCCGACGAGCTGCTGTTCTTCGCCGTGTCATCGGGTACAACCGGCGCGACGAAGCTGGTTCCCACAACCAAACGTCACCACGGCTTCACGTTCAAGTACATGGGGACGGTGGTCCAGGGTGTGATCAGCAAGGAGCTGCATCGGCCGGGTGCCTCCGGACGGGGCGTCGACCTTATGTCTTTCGCCGGGGAGCAGCAGTTGTCGTCCGGAGGGGTGCCGATCGGCAGTGCCACGGCTGAGGCGGTGCGGCGAATGGCGCGGATCGTGCCTCACCTGTGGAACTCACCGATCGAGGTCTTCACGGTCGCCCACCTTCCCAGTGCTCGATATCTGCATGCCCTGTACGGTCTGCGGGACCGCGACAACCAGTTCGTGGAAGCCGTGTTCGCCCCCCGCCTCTTGGAATGGCTTCGAGAGGTCGAAGACCGGTGGGACGAACTGGTTGCCGACATCGGCAACGGCACGCTCACCGACAACCTCGAGATCGACGCGAAGCTGCGCCGGCGAGTCCTGGCCGACAACAGCGCTGATCCGGAACGGGCCGCCGAGCTGACGGCGGCCACAGCCAACGGATTCGATGGATTGCTTCCCCGGGTGTGGCCGTCCATGACCCATCTGATGACCATCACGTCGGGCTCCTTCGACGTCTACGTTCCGGCTCTGAAACGCTACAGCGGTGAACTGCCCATCTACAGTCCGAGCTACGGCGCCACCGAGTCGTTCATCGGGGTGGGACTCTGGCCGGACCGCCCCGGCCACTACGTCATGGCCACCGATCCGTCGTACTTCGAGTTCATTCCGATTGCGGAGGCCGAAAGCAGCCGGCCGGGAACGGTCGATATGGAAGGCGTCGTTGCCGGTGAAGCGTACGAACTCGTGATCACCAACCATGCGGGCCTGTACCGCTACCGGTTGGGTGACGTGGTACGTGTCGTCGACGTTCATGGTCAGGCACCGGTCATCGAGTTTCTCCACCGGCGGGGAACCCAATTCGACGTCACCGGGGAGAAGACGACCGAGGACCACGTTGCCAGCGCAGTGGTCGAGCTGAGGCGGCGGCACCCCGAACTCGCTATCGACGATTACACCACGACGGCTGACACCGGAGCCTCACCGCCACGGTACGTGATCTATCTCGAACGCGAACCGGGTCGAGGCGGCGAACCCGTCAACCGGACCGACCTCGATCGTTGGGCGGCCGACTTCGATGAACTGTTGTCCAAGGCCAATCCGGCCGTTGTGGAGTATCGGGAGGGCGGATACCTGGGACGACCTCGACTGGCGATCGTGGAACCAGGTGCCCTGGCGGAACTGGTCGATCTCGTCGTCGAGGGCGGCCGCGCCCCGTCTCGGAGCCAGGTCAAGACACCCCGGCGGGTTGACCGTCCTGACCAGATCGAGTTGCTCGAGTCCAGGGTGATCTCGACGACCTGACGGCGGCTCGACCACCATCCCCCGTCCCGGGTGTGCGACGTTTCAGCGAAGCTGAAACTCGAGGTCAAGCTGCGAAGCAGCGACATGTGCGCGAGGAGGGACTTGAACCCTCACGTCCTTTCGGACACAGGAACCTGAATCCTGCGCGTCTGCCAATTCCGCCACTCGCGCGAGTGACTTCAGCGTGATGCTGTGAGTATCGCTGCATCGTAGCGCGGTTTCCCGGGCGAGCGATCACATATTTCCGCGCGGCCGACTACCGTAGAGAGTCATGGTTCTGAAGAATTTTGAGGACCGTCTCGAACGGATTGTGGAGGGCGTCTTCTCCCGCTCGTTCAAGAGCGGGCTTCAGCCGGTGGAGATCGGCCGGAGGCTGATCAGAGAGATGGATGCCAGCCGAACCGTCGACGTCAGCGGTCGAGCGCTGGCCCCGAACCGGTTCGTGATTCGCATGTCGGAGGAAGACTACGAGCGCTTTCTCGACGTGCAGCGGTCGCTCATCGCCGAGCTGGCGGCCACCGTCCGGGGATACGCCGCCCAGGAGAACCTCAGCTTCCTCGGGCGGGTCTCGGTGGAGTTGGAGAGCGACCCCAGCCTCCGGGTCGGGCTGTTCCGCCTGCACCCTTCCTACGACGAGCGGCTCCCCGAGGTCGAACCCGACGGCTGGCTCGAGGGCCCCGACGGCACGCGCCATCAGCTCAAGAACGGAGTGATGACGATCGGTCGGATCTCGACGGCCGACATCGTCCTCAACGATCAAAACGTCTCGCGTCGCCACGCCGAACTGCACCCGGTCGGTGACACCTATCAACTCGTCGACCTCGGATCGACCAACGGGTGCAAGGTCAACGGGCAGAGGATCGAGCGGCAGGTTCTCGTCGACGGTGACGAGATCACGCTCGGTCCCGTCAAACTCCGGTTCCGGCGCCTGTAACGTGCCCGAGAATTCTCAGTAGTCTCGAATCCTGTGTCTGACGCTCTCCTCACGCTCCTGAAGTGGTGCCTGCTAGCATTGGTCTACCTTTTCTTCTTCCGCGTGCTGCAGGCCACATGGTTCGGTTCCACCACGAACGTCACCGTTCGTACAGTGGCCAAACCGCGATCGGGGCGAAGCCAACGGAAACAGGAAGCGGTATCACCGGCGGTCAGTCACCTTGTCGTGCTCGAACCTCCGGTCCTGGCGGGGAGACAGTATTCGATTTCGGGGGACACGATCATTGGACGAGCGGCCGGCTGCCAGATCAGCCTGGATGACACATACATATCCCAACTGCACGCCCGGGTTTCCCCGGGCGACTCCGGCATGCTCATCGAGGACCTCGGTTCCACCAACGGCACATATGTCAATCGTGAGCGAGTCACGGCACCGGTGATCGGTGGGGCAGGGGATCTCGTGCAGCTCGGCGGCATCGTCATGGAGATCCGATGATGGAGCGTCGTCATGGAGATCCGATGATGGAGCGTCGCCCATGACCGTGTCGACCCACGTATCGCGGTCGGACCACCACCGGGGGGTCGCCGAATGAGGCTGTGGGGCGGAACGGCGTCGCACGTCGGCAACGTGCGTGAGATCAATCAGGACCGCGTGTACTTCCGCGGTTCGCTCGCCGCGCTGGCCGACGGCATGGGCGGCCACCAGGGCGGTGAACGCGCCGCCGAACTGGCCATCGGTGAGTTCCGCATCGTCCGGGCCCAACTGACCCAAGCTGAGCTGGTCGACGTTGTCGAGGAGGCCAATCGTCAGGTTCATCATCAGGCCGTCGACCCGAGCCTGCGAGGCATGGGCACCACCATGGTCGCCCTCGGTCTGCACCGAAACAACACGATCACGGTCGTCAACGTCGGCGACAGTCGGGCCTACTGGCTGCGGGGCGACTACATGGCCCAGATCACCGAGGACCACAGCTTCGTCGAGGACCTGGTCCGCCAGGGACGGCTCTCGCCCGAGGAGGCCACCGTGCATCCTCAGCGCAACATCCTCACCCGGGCCCTCGGCATCGCCGATGAGGTGCTCGTCGACCGGTTCGACATCGAGCCCAAGATCGGCGACCGCTTCCTGCTCTGTTCCGACGGTCTGTTCAACGAGGTATCCCTCGACGAGATCACTCGTATCCTGCTCGACGAGGAGGATCCGAGCGATGCGGCCAACGCACTCGTCGCGGCTGCGATCGAGACGCCGTGTCGTGACAACGTAACGGTGGCCGTCGTCGACGTGGTCGACGACGATCATCCGGCGGTGGTCGACATGACTGACATGGGCATCGATCTCACGCCGCCCGAGAAGATCACCGATCAGCTTCCGATCGTCGGCCGTTCCGTGGTCCAGATCACCGATCGACCCGAGGACGGCCCCGGGGAAATCGACTCCAGCGAGAACGGCCACGGCCCTCATCCGCCGTCGCTGGCCGACGAGCCGGTCCCGGTGGCCGAGGATGCCTCGCCGCAGTCGGACCAGGTCGACGACACCCAGCAGCTGCACGGTGTGGTCGGAGCCGCGACCGCCAAGCGGGCCGCCGACAGGGCCACCAAGTCCGCCCGGTCGACATCGGAACCCATCATCGACGAACCGGTCAGGCTCCGTGATCGCAGCCGCATCCTGTGGTCGGTTCTCGGCCTGGTCGCCGCAGTCGCCATGTTGGTCGGCGGCTACATCGGCCTGACCCGCTACAACAACTCCGTCTTCCATGTGGCGGTCGACGACACCGGCGAACTCGTGATCAACCGCGGTCGAGCCGGCGGCCTGCTCTGGCTCGATGCCACCGAGGCCGAACGGTCCGAGCGTTTCTTTGACGACCTGACCGACGCATCACAATCCACCGTCGACTCCTGGGGCACGTTCGCCTCGCTGAAGGACGCCCAGCTGGCCGTCGACAACCTCGACACCCTGGAGGGTGAGGGCCGAGCCCCGGCCGACGGCACCGGTCAGACCGACGGATCCGATACAACCGAGGGCGGCACGACGGGCCAGGACGGGTAGATCACCGTGAGAACTCTCAAAGCCCGCACTCAGCGCA
>JAOUGG010000501.1 GCA_029857855.1 Acidimicrobiia bacterium
GATCTCGGCCCCGGTGACACCGGCGTCGAAATACTGGCCGGGGCTGCTCACCGCATCGTCGACCATGCTGAGCGTGAGCTGGCGCTGCACCATCTGCACGGTGATCGTGTGCCGCTCGACCGAACGTTCCTGGGAGTAGTCGGCGTCGAGACCGGCCGAGGCCAGGCGGTTCCGATAGCGGAGTGACACCCCGACCTCGAGCGACGAGTGCTCGAACGAGTGGGTCTCCGAGCTGTCGTATTTGATGTCGCTCTGGGTGACGTCGATGCTGCCCAGCCGGGGATCGGCGTCACGCTTGAGGGTCGACACCGCCTCGGCGATGGTGCCGGAGTTGGGGCTTTCCACAACGACCGTGGGATTGGCGGACGCCAGGCTCGACCGGAGGGTGAACGGCGCCCGGGCCAACGGCAGGGCTCGGATGTTGCCCGAGGTCGCCGCCGAGCCGTCGACGATGAGGCCCGGCAGGACGTCGTCGCCGCTGAATCCGAAGGCGGGGAACTCGTCCAGCTCCCGAACCACGGTGGGGAGCACGGACGGGGCGCAGGGCACCTTCTCCCGGCCGTTCGGGCTCGCGTCGTCGAACCACTGGTCGGGCTGCAGGTTGCGGTCGTCGGGCACATGGAGCCCGGGGTCGTTCCAAGTGGTGTAGCCGGAGAGGATCTGAGACACCGCCGCGTCCTGGACGGCGGGGGCAGCGGTGGTCGTCGAGCCGTCTCCGTCGCCGGAACCGGGAGCCGTGGCAGCGGGCTGGACGGTCGTGGTGAGTGTCGGGTCTTCATCCCCAGCAAACCCCGGATTGCTGAGAGGTGGCTCGGAGGTGCCCGAAGCGGTCAGCTGGCTGAACCCGGCGCAGGAGGTGGTCAGCAGCATCATGGCGGCGACGACGGTCAGGGTCTTCAGCAAGGACAGGGAATCTCGTCGGAAAACGTTGATTGGGCGCATGCCGTAACTCTGAAGGATCCACCCCGTCAATCGAATGGTGCCTGTTGGTGTTTTAGATGGTGACACCTGCACCCCCAACCGGTGGGTCGGACTACCCACGGCGCCGGCGCCGGCCCCTACGATGGGCGGGTGGCAAACACCGCCGAGGAGCAGCCATCGACAAGGCTGCGAGAGCTGGCCGAAACAACCGATGCCGTTCGGCGGACGTCGAGCCGGAAGGCGAAAACCGAACTGCTGGCCGACCTGCTGGGGCGGCTGGCTCCCGAGGAGATCGAGCCGTCCGTCGGGTTCCTGGTGGCCAAACCGCGGCAGGGGGCGATCGGGGTCGGTTGGGCCACGGTGGCCGGGCTGGACGATCTGCGCGGCGTTGATGCGGCGTCGGCCGACGGGGTCGACGGCTCGCCGTATCCCCCCACCGTGCTCGGACTGGATGCGCTGCTGTCGGAGATCCTGATGACCACCGGGTCGGGATCGGTCGGCGCCCGATCGGAGCTGTTGAACCGATTCCTGGCTGGATGCGAGGCCGGCGAGGTGGAGTTCGTCAAGCGGGTGCTGATCGGCGAGGCTCGCCAGGGGGCGCTCGCTGGAGTGATCACCGAGGCGGGCGCAAAGGCCGCCGGAGTCAAGGCTGCCGCGATGCGACGAGGGGCGATGCTGCAGGGCGACCTCGGCCAGGCGATCCGGATCGCTATGGTCGACGGCACCGACGGGCTGGCCGCCATCGACCTCGAGGTCCAGCGTCCCATCCAGCCGATGCTGGCCTCCACGGCGGCCGATGTCGGCGAGGCGCTGGAGGCCACCGGACCGGAGGCGGCGGCGGTCGAGTGGAAGTTCGACGGGGCCAGAATTCAGGTGCACGTGAGCCGGGACGAGTCCGGCGATCGGGTCGTGTCGATCTATACCCGCAATCTCAACCGGGTCACCGACCGGCTCGGTGTGGTGCAGACCATCGTCGAGACGTTTGCCTGCGAGTCGGCGGTCCTCGACGGTGAGGTGCTCGGCTTCTTCGGCGACGACGAGGCACCGAGTCGGTTCCAGGACACGATCAGCGTGTTCGCCACCCGAGGCGATGGTGGCGAAACCGATGAAGAGGCCGCGGGAGCCGGGTCCGGGCTGCAACCCTACTTCTTCGACCTGATGTACCTCGACGGGGAGAGCCTGATCGATCGTCCGCTGAGCGAACGATCGGCGGCCCTGCGAGCGCTGGCCGAGGGCAGCGGTCTGCCCGAGGTGTTGATCCCCCAGGTCTTCACCGACGACGACGACGCCGCCCAGGCTCACCTCGCCGCGGCCCTCGACGCCGGCCACGAAGGGGTCATGGTCAAGGCGGCCGACGGACGCTACGAGGCGGGGCGGCGAGGCAAGTCGTGGCGCAAGGTCAAGCCGGTCCACACGCTGGATCTGGTGGTTCTGGGCGCCGAGTGGGGCCACGGCCGCCGCCGTGGTTGGCTCTCGAACCTCCACCTCGGCGCCCGCGACGGCGACACCGGTGAGTTCGTGATGGTGGGCAAGACCTTCAAGGGTCTGACCGACGAGTTGCTCGGCTGGCAGACCGAACAGTTCCTGGCTCGCAAGCTTGGCGAGGAGGAGCAGCCGGGCCGCCACACCGTGATGATCCGCCCTGACATGGTGATAGAGATCGCGCTCGACGGTGTGCAGCGCAGCACCCGCTACCCCGGCGGTGTCGCCCTCCGGTTCGCCCGGGTCAAAGGGTACCGCGACGACAAGTCGGCGATCGAGGCGGACACCATCGATACCGTGCGTAGGCTGCTGTAGCATCGCCTGACTGACCGGCGCACTCAGCCCGAAATTTGCAGCAGAAGCGACACTCAGTGTCGCCTGGGCTGCACAGAACAGAACGCGGATCGCCCATGTCCATCACCCGCACCGACGGCCCGCAGCCGTCGGATGTCGAGGGCCCACCCCCCGGGACCGTCGCCGCCGCATCGCGACCAGCCGCCGGGATCGCCTTCCTGCTGCTTGCCACCACCCTGTTCCCGATCCAGGACGTCATCATCAAGAGCCTGAGCGACGCCTACGCCGTGCATCAGATCGTGGTGATGCGAGGCGTGTTCGCCCTTCCGATGGTGGCGGTGGCGGTGCGGTGGGAGAACCGCTCCTGGCGGTTGCGTATCGGGCCGTGGCGCCTCCAGATCGCTCGGGCGGCCGCCGCTTTCTTCAGCTACCTCGTCTACTACATGGCACTGGCCACCATCGGGTTGGCGCAGACGTCGGCCATCACGTTCTCCACGCCGATCTTCGTCACCATCTTCGCCCCGTTCTTTCTGAAGGAGCGAGTCGGCTGGCCGCGGTGGACGGCCGTGCTGATCGGCCTGGTCGGTGTGATCGTGATCGTGCGACCGGGTTCCGACGTTTTCGAGCCGGCCGTGATTCTCGCCGTCCTGGCCGCCGTCAGCTACGGGGTGTCGATCATCCTCACCCGCAAGCTCGGCCCGTACTCGAACGGAGGGTCGATGGCACTCATCGCGGTGCTGTTCTACATCGTGGTCGGGCTGGCGGTCGGGTTGGTCTTCTCCCAGATCGAGACGACGTCGACCCATCCCAGCGTGGCCTTCCTCTACCGCGACTGGACCTGGCCCGACGGACGGGATTGG
>JAOUGG010000317.1 GCA_029857855.1 Acidimicrobiia bacterium
ATCTCCTGGCGGAGCACCGGATCGTCGGTGCGGTCGAGCGATCGGGCCAGGTCGGTCCAGCGGCCGTAGAGTTTCATCCCGACACCGGGGGCGTGCCCGCCGACCTTACGTTTCGACGCCGCCTCGGCAATGTCGCCCACCCGGCGGCCGAACTGGTTGGCCTTCTGCCCGGGAGCGGCGATCGGGAAGCCGGCCGAACCGGCCCCGATCGTGGCCCGCTCGACGGCCAGGGTGGTGTTGGCCACCCGCCAGCCATCGCCCCGGGCGCCGATCATGGCGTCGTCGGAAACCCGGGCGCCGTCCATGAACACCTCGCTGAAGAAGGTGCGGCCCGTCATCTCCTTGAGCGGGCGGACGTCGACGCCCGGCTGATCCATATCGAACGCGAAGTACGACATGCCCTGATGCTTCGGCAGCTCCGGGTCGGTCCGGGCCACCAGGAGGCCGAGGTCGGCGTAGTGCCCCTGCGACGTCCAGACCTTCTGGCCGCTCACGATCCACTCGTCGCCGTCGCGCACGGCCCGGGTCTGGAGGCCGGCCAGGTCCGAGCCGGCGACCGGCTCCGAGAACAACTGGCACCACGCCTTCCGACCGTTCAGGATCTCCGGGACGTAGCGGTCGATCTGCTGCTGCGACCCGTGGGCCGCGATCGTGGGGGCGGCCAGCATCGTACCGAGGCCGGGCGGCGGACCGACGACGTTGCGCTCGGCCAGGACCCGCATGGCCCGGACCGAATCGCCGTGGCTCCAGCCCTTGCCGCCGGCGTTCTCCGGCAGCGACGGATGGGCGTACCCCGAGTCGGCGAGCAGCTGCCACCACTCCCCCAGCGTGAGATCGGGATCCCAGTGATCGTCGACCCAGTCGGCCAGTTCGGTTGCGGCGTCGATGTCGGTGTGGGTATCCGTGACGGTCTCAGCCATGACCAGCCATGCTACTCACCCCGGCCGCGCGGCCCGAAGTCGCAGCGGCGCCCTACCGCAGGGCCGCTGTCACCACCTTCGAAGCGTGATGGTGGTCGTGTTTGGATCCATTGACATCGACGCGGTCATCATGGGGTTGGCGGGCTGTCGGGGCGGTGTCTGCACCCGACGCGAGCTGCTCGAACGCGGCCTTCAGGGCTATCCGCTGGATCCCGCGGCCGACCAGTCGACCGTCGATGTCGCTACCGCCCACGGCTACAGCCGACAGATCGCCGGGGTCGCCCTGCATCGTCGCCGCCGGCCGACACCGGCCCACGACCTCATCATCATCGACGGCCTTCCCGTCACCGGTCCTGCCATGACCATCATCGACGTGGCGGCGGTGGTCGGACCGGCCGCCCTGGTACGACGGGCACCGGGGCATCGTCGACTTCGCCCATCCCGAGCTGAGGATCGTCGTCGAGACCGCCGCTGAGATCCGAGCGATCGTGAACCGCCGGCTCCGAGAGTCCCGGCCCGTGGCTTCGTAGAATCCGAGCGGCGTGTTCCGTCAAACCGTTCTGGTGTGCCCAGTGATCGCTGTCGATCAGTCCACACACCAGAACGGCGGGGAAACTCACACCTCGGCGGAGCGCTCCGAGCCGGTGAAGAAGAAGGTGCGGAGGTAGGTGTCGGGATCGAGGTCGGAGACCCGGACGAGCGAGTAGATCTCGGCCCCCTGGGAGGCCTGCATGCCGGCGTCCGACAGATGGAAGCAGTCGCACGACCCGAGATACTCGCCGTCGGCGTAGCTCTCGGCCTCGGCCTCGGCCAGATCGATGGCCTCGTCGAACCCGACGGCCTGCCACACCGTGATCCGCTCCTCGTAGTGGCGGTCGTCGACCCGGAAATGACAGCGAACCGAATACCACTGCAGGGGCGGATCGTCATTGACCTCGAAGTTCGCGATGAGGCGGGGTTTGTCGGGAACCGACGCCGACCCGTTGCCCTTGGCCGCCAGCGTGCTCGATTCGTCGGTGATGGAGAACCCGCTGTCTACGTCTTCGTGATAGGTCATGGTTCCTCGACTCGGCAAACGGGGTATCGGGCGGTCCATCGCCTCCATGATCTCCGCCGGAGAAGCGGCTCGGAGTTCCTGCAGGTCGGTTTCGAGTGACGTCGACGTCTCCGAACTCCGGCGGGCGCCGCGACTCCGGGGGGTGCGGGGCGAGGTCTCGCTACTGGCCGGCAGGAGGGTCGCGGCCCGCACCGGCTCACCACGCCCGACGCCGACGACCTCGAGGTCACCGTCGCCGGCCAATTCGCCGTAGGTCAGCCAGCACGAAACGGCGAACAACGAACTCAGGCAGATCAGGATCAACGACGGATCCTCGATCACCCGGGCCGGATCGAGCGTGGTGGTGAACGGTCCGCAGACGATCACCGTGATCGCAGCCACGACCGTGGCCCGGATGGCCATCCGGTAGGCCCGCTCGGCGGTCATGCGGTCGAGCATGATCCACAGCACCACCGCCATACCCATCACCACGTAGAAGACCGACGGGTTGACCGCCCCGGCCATGATGAAGTTGAAGTTGAGGAAGATGCCAACCAGAGCCCAGGTCACGGGCCGGACGTTGGCCAGCAGTGCGAAACCGATCAGAAACTGGAGGATGACGACGATGACCGACACGAGAATCGGTAGCGGACGGACCAGATAGTCGACGAACGGACCGTAGACGGGAAGACGCAGGGCCTCCGTCGAATCGAGAAAGCGCAGGAGATCCTCGCCCGACCACCACGACAGCGAGATGCCGTGTGCCACCGCAGCGCGAATCCATCCGAATCCGAGAAACAGCTGTGGATAAAGCACACTCGCGGGTACCGATCGGTATCGAGCCGCTGCGGCGCGGGCAACACGAATCATGGTTCGTACGCAAAACCTTCCGCCGGTAGGACTTGTCGCGGTTCCCCGAACGTCCTCCGTAACAACACGTCAGTCTAGTGACAACGCCGACTGATTGTCCAAGGACGTCCACGAAATCGCAAAAGGTCCGCGGCCCACCGTTTAACCATCTTTTGACGGCAGTCGGTCGACGTCGTGCGCGACGGCCGGGGCGATGCGTCGTGGGTCGCGGAACGCCTGCTCCGGTTGCACGCGGTCACACCGCCGCCCGGCACCGGACTACGGACCCGAGCCGACGATCTGTGGCGGATCCGGTCCGGGCTGCGGGGCATGGTGGCCCGCTGCCCGTCACTCGACCGGCAGGCGCAGTCGATCGGTCGGCTGCTGGGAACGCGGGTGCTGCTCGGGTTGTCCGCCACCCGCTACAGACTGATCCACGGTGACCTCCACGCCAAGAACGTGCTCGTCGACGACAACACTCTGTGGTTCGTCGATTTGGAGCGAGTGACCGTCGGGCCGTCCGGCGCTCGACCTCGGCACCCTGCTCGCCGACGCCCTGGGGAAGACATTCACCGGCCCGGCTGGCCACCGCATGCGGTGGCGTTCGCTGAACGGTTGTCGAGACGGTTCGGTCGTCGTCGATCGGCGGTGAATATGTCGACGACGGCGAGCTGGCCTGGTACACCGCGATAGGGCTGGTCGATCAGGCGGTGCTGGTGAGTCGCCACCTGGAGGGCGACTGGTCGTCGACGTGCCGGCAACTGCTGGCGCTCGCCCATCGGGTACTGGATCGGCGGTGCCACCGGTGACCGGGCTCGGCTGGATGGACCGCTGGCCGCGCAGCCACCCCCACCCCGAGCGGGCCTGGACCATCGAGGGCGGAGGGCGGTATGGATCCCTCGAACCCGAGACGGGAAGGGTGTGGCCGGTCGTGCCGAGGCGCGATCGGCGGCTTCCCGGATTGGCCGCCGCGCTCGACGAGGGGGCGACCCTCGTCGGGTACCGGGTCGGCCGTCGGGCCGTGTTGCGTCAAGGGCCCCGGCCTGGTGGTCGGTGGACGAAAGTGGTCCGACCAAGTCGGGCCGCCGCGCTGGCCGCGCTCCACGAGTACGCGGTGACAGCCATCGACCTCGGGACCCCCGAACCGGTGGCGAGCCACGGCGACGGGCGGGTCGAGCTGACGACGGTGCCCGGACGATCGCTGCACGAGATCATCAGGACCGAGCCGGTCAAGGTGGCGGCCTGGCTGCCGGTGGTGGCCAACGGTCTGGAGAAGCTGCACCGATCGAACCGGTTCGGTCCGGACCGGTACCCGGACCTCCCGGAACGGTCGCTGCGGATCGTGGAACGGGCCGAACCGTCGGTGTTCGTGCCCTTCCGGGCGGGAACAAAAACCTCCCGCCGCTGGAAGGTGGGACCCCGGCCATGGTGCACGGCGATCTGCACGAAAGAACGTCGTGCTGTGGTCGAGGACGACGTGGCCAACCTCGCGGTCCACCTCGAACTGCGGGTACTGCAGCTCCGGGTTGAGACGACGTGGGCCGAGCAGCTGCTCGCCGCCTACCCCGGTCCCCTGGACCTGCTGCGCCTGGCCGCCGCCCGCCGCCACACCTACCTTTCGGCTCGCCGCCCTGTACCGGTTCCGGGAACCGGGGCGTGGGCTGAGCGACGAGCTCTACCGGCGGGCGATGATGCGCTGCAGTTGGCCGTCCCAGTTGACCGCGAGGAGCTCGCCGTTTGCGTCGACCCCGAAGCTGGTGACCTGACCCAGCTCGGCCAGGTCGTCGGTCCAGTCGAACTGGTCGGCCACGGTGCCGGTGACCGGGTCGTAGCGCATGCTTCGGACCCAACCCTTGCACCAGTCCGCGTAGAAGTAATGTCCGGTGAACTCGGGGATGGCCGC
>JAOUGG010000318.1 GCA_029857855.1 Acidimicrobiia bacterium
GGCTGACGTGATAGTCGTAGCCATTGACCCGCAGGTTCAGCATGTCGAACATGCCCATCTGGGGCCAGCGACCATCATTGGCGGCACACAGCGGGGTGATGCCATCGGCCGTCATGGTGTCGGCCAGAGCCTTGAACTCGTCCCAGGTGGTGGGCACGGAGTAACCGCTCTCCTCGAACAGGCTCTTGCGGTAGTGGACGGCCCACGGGTAGAAGTAGAACGGCACGAAGTACTGCTTGCCATCGAGGCCGGACGAGGCGCTCCTGAACCCGTCGGAGAAGCCCGACAGGTTGGCCCACACATCGGAGATGTCGCCGACCACTCCTTTGGAGGCGAAGGCCCGCATCCGGTAGCCGGCGAACCAGGACACCACATCGTCGGGCTGCTGGATGTAGGTGTTGAAGTTCTCCTGGTAGCTGTTGTGGTCGACCGTGTTGATGGCCACGTTGAGGCCGGTGGCGGCGACGGCGGCGGCCATGGCCGCTTTGGGCTTCTCGTCGGAGTAGTTGGACCCGAAGGTCACCTCGCCGACGTCACCGCCGCCATCACCGGACGCTGTGGTGTCGGTGCCGGCCTCGGCTGTGGTGTCGCTGCCCGCTCCGGCGGTGGTATCACTGCTCGCCTCGGTCCCGGAATCGGAATCGGACCCGCACGCGGCCAGGAAGGCGGCGGCGCCAACAGCAGCCGCTCCGCCGACCATGAACCTGCGTCGGGTCAGCGGAAAGCCGACCTCGCTCGGGCTGGGCGAACGCTGCGAACGTTCTGTCATCACATCTCCCTTTGTTTCACGAACCGGGGACGCCACGATCGGGTCCACCGAATCAATTACGACAAAACTTTCACTCAAGACGCGTGTTGTCAAGTAGCCTCGTTCGATCCAAACCGCATCAGAACAAGAAAGCCGGTGGTTTCGGGTTCCTTGGGTGATATAAGTTCGGAAATGTTGACATTTGTCCACTAGTCGGGGACATTTGTCACATGGCAAAGCGCGGACGGCCCTCGCTGGCCCGGCAACGACACGCCCTGATCGTCAGCCACGTCCGCCGTCACGGTTCGGCCCGGGTCACCGAACTGGCCGATCGCCTCGACGTTTCGGAGATGACGATTCGTCGCGACCTCGACATTCTCGCCGAAAACGGACTGATCGAGAAAATCCACGGTGGGGCGACCGTCCGCTTCGAACGGGCCACCGACGAGCCGGGGTTCGAGGTGAAGGCGTCACACAACACCAACGAGAAGCGGGCCATCGCCGCCACTGCGGCCATGCTGACCGGAGCCGGCGCCGCCATCGGTCTGACCGCGGGTACGACCACCGCCCAGCTGGCCAACGAGCTGGTCACCGTGCCCGACCTGACGGTGGTGACCAACAGCGTCCCGGTGTCCGACGTCTTCCACTTCCAGCCCCGAGCCGACCGCAAGGTCATCCTGATCGGTGGCGAGCGCACCCCCAGTGATGCCCTGGTCGGAGCCATCGCGGTCCGCAACCTGTCCAGCTTCCACCTCGACATGGTGTTCATGGGGGTGCACGGCATGCACGAGCAGGCCGGGTACACCACCCCGAACCTGCTGGAGGCCGAGACCAACCGGGCTTTCGTCCGATCCACCGACCAAGTGGTGGTGCTGGCCGACCATACCAAGTGGGGGGTGGCCGGGCTGGCCTCCTTCGCCGAACTGGAGGACGCCGCAGTCTGCGTGACCGATGCCGGCATTTCGTCGTCGGCCCGCTCGGTGCTGACCGATCGCGTCGGTCGATTGCTGATCGGAACTCCGGACAGGAGTTCTGAGGGTCGGTGAGCGGGCCGGCCCAACGGCCGGGCCGTGGGCCTGGGGTTGGAGTTGGGGTCGGGCCGATCAGCTCGTGACGCTCGACAGCGGCCGGCTCGTCTGAGCCGTGCGCTCGGCCGGCCGTGCGGTGCCGCCAGTGCGCTGTCGGCGCCGGGCCAGGATCATGATCACGGTGAGGAACGCAACGACGTTGATCGAGGCCAGCATCGCCATCTGGTACCACTGGTTGCCGGTGTCGGTGCCGGCCTGCAGGCCGTGCACGGTGGCGAACACGTAGAGTCCGAGGCTGGTGCGGTGCACGTGGCGCCACACCGGCTTCGGCAATCGTTTCATGAACAGCGACGTCGCCTCGACCGCAACGAGGAGATAGAAGGCCACGACCCCCCACGCCACCGCGGTCGGACGCCAGGACGACGCCCACGGCACCAGGATCTCCAGCCAGCCGAACTCGACGTAGCTGTCGGCGACCAGACCGGCCAGATGCACGGCGGTGAAGGTGACCGACAGTCCGCCGAGAAACCGGTGAAGGTCGAGGATCTGTTTCGGTTGGGCGGCCTTGGACGCGGCCTTGGTCGACAGGAGCAAACCCCAGCAGACCGAGATCGTGATCAACGCCCAGGCCACGATGCCGCCGGATCGAGCCACGAACCACCACACCTGCTCATTCATACCGGAACCTCGGTTCGACTCGTTGGGCGTTCGACGAGCACCTGGCCGTCGTTGGTCACCACGATCCCGGGGACGCCGAGGTCGGCCAACGCCCGGGAGGCCCCTGTGGAACCGGCCAGCAGGGCGACCTTCGAGGCGACCTCACCCCACCAGGCGAGCGCGGAACAGGTCGTGACCGAGACGACGTCGGAGGTGCTCGGCCGACCGGTCGTGGGGTCGAGTAGATGGTGGAGGACGGTGCCGTTGCTGTTCCACCGTCGGCGGGCGGTGGTGCTGGTCGTCACGGCGCCTCCGTCGAACGAAAACGAGGCCGTGTCGAGCGACTCGAGGAAGGGGCTGGCCGCCCCGACGGTCCACCGGTCACCGAACCAAGGTTTGCCGTAGACCTTGAGGTCGCCGCCGAGCTCGACGGACGCCATCTTCAGGCCGAGGGACTGGCAGCGTTCGATCGCCAAGTCGACGGCCAGTCCTTTGCCGATGCCTCCGGGGTCGAACGCGGTTCCGGCCGGAATGCGGACCGCCTTGACGGTCGGATAGAGATCGATCGGCTCGAGCGTCGCCGGTTCGATCGGACCCGACGGGATGAGACGGGCCTCGGTCCACGTTCGGTCATAGCCGATGGCCATCAACTGCTCGAGCATCAGCGGGTTGAACCGGCCGCCGGTACGATCGTGAGCCCGAACCGCGTTGGCGATCAGTTTGTAGGTGATATCGGACACGACGGTGACCCGCCCGGCGGCGCGGTTGACCGCGCTGACCTCGCTGTTGTGGAGGAACCGGCTCCAGCATCGTTCCAGGTACTCGACCAGACTGCGGATCTCCTCGGCGGCACGGTGGGAGTTCGGATCGGTCACGATCCGGCACGGGCTGCCCATGGCCCGGAACCGGAGCTCCGTCGGTTCCATCAACCGCCACTTCCCTCGCTGCGGGGCGGTGCCGTTGTTGCGGTGGTGGGAGGTTGGGTGGTCGGAGCCTGGGTTGTCGGGGCCGCTGTGGTGGGAGGCTGGGTCGTGGGGGCTTGGGTGGCCGGGGCCTGGGTGGCCGGGGCTTGGGTGGCCGGGGCCTGGGCTTGCGTGGCCGGTGCCTGAGCCTGGGTTGCAGGCGGCTGGGTCGCGGGCGCCTGCGTAGCCGGGGCCTGCGTGGCGGGGGTCTGCCCCTCCGGTGCGGGCGTTGCCGCTGTCTCCCCCACCGCCGGTTCGGAGGCCGGAACCGTCTCCACGGACGTGGAGGACATGTCGGTTTGCACGGCTGTCGGGTCGACGATGCCGACCGCGGGATCGAGCGGTGCGGCCTGGATGTCGACGACCGGCGCAACGGGGTCGGTCGCCGCGGTGGCTCCGGCGACCGCCGATTCACCGCCGGCCGGAGCGCTCGCATCGGCGACCGCCATGACGTTGGTGTCGGCGCCTTTGAACAGCGGCCCCATCGCCACCACCATCGAAACAAACGAAACGACGGCAGCGCTTCCGGCCGACACCCGTTCCCACGAGACCTGGTAGGTCGACGGACGGTCCGACGCCGGTCGGGGTCGATAGGTCGAGCTGGGAACGGCGTCGGTCAGGATCGATCCGCCCGTCACCGGTTCGGACAGGACCGTGGTGGTGCTCATCCGCAACGTTTCGTCGGCGCGACTGGCCGGCACCGGAGGCAGAGCGGAACGGGACGGCGCCGATGGAACGTCAACCGCCGGGAGCTGGGTGACCGGCCGCATGGCGGTCATGGTGGACATGAAGGTTTCGTCCGGCGCCGGTGCCGCGGGTGCCGCGGCCCTCGCCGGTCGACGCCCTGCCTGGCGGTCCTTGAGGGCGGCAAGGCGCGCTTCGGTCGTCATGGTCATCTCAGTACTCCTTCTTCACGCGCAGCTGGCCGCCGTCGGGACGGATCGAGAGTTCCGCCTCGTCGCCGTCGCCGCTCGGGCGGAACTTGATCTTCACGCCACCGGGGCGATCCTCCTCGACCATGTAGGTCCATCCCGGCTCGGGCCGGGCGGACCAGAACTCGACGGTCGACCGGTTGTGGAACGCGATGACCACGTCGGCGACACCGTCGAACTCGATGGTCACGTACTCGGTGGCCGGCGGCGCGGTGTTCGAGGCCTCGGTGGCCGGCGGTGCCGTGGTTGCCGGTTGGGTGGCCGCGACCGGCGGCGGCGCCGTTGCGGCTGTCGAAGCCGGCCGCGCCGACGTGGACGGAGCCGGGGCGAACGGCGGTGCGGGACTCGGCACGGCGGGCGCTGCCGTCGACGGCTTCA
>JAOUGG010000319.1 GCA_029857855.1 Acidimicrobiia bacterium
CTGGAGGCGCTGACGTGATTCGACTTCTCATCGCCGCCGGCATCGCCTTCTCCCTCTCCGCGCTCGTCACCCAGTTGCTGATCGACGTCCTGCGACGATCACGGATCGGCCAGCCCATTCGGGAGGACGGCCCGCAGGGCCACATGGTGAAGGCGGGAACGCCGACCATGGGTGGGATCGGCATCGTGCTCGGCGCACTCGGTGGCTACCTGCTCAGCGATCTCATCCTCAGCCTCTCGGCCAGCCGCGACGCCATCATCACCCGGTCCGGGCTGCTGGTCATGGGCGCGATCTGCGCCGCCGGCTTCGTCGGCTTTCTCGACGACTGGATCAAGGTGTCGCGGGAGCGCAACCTCGGCCTCAACGCCAAGCTGAAGACGGCGGGCCTGCTGATGGTGGCCATCGTGTTCGCCACCCTCACCATCAACCTCACCTCGGTGTCGACGTCACTCGGCTTCGCCCGCCACGACTTCCTCGGCATCGACCTGACTCCGGCCGGCTGGACCATCTGGGCCGTCATCCTCATTTACGCCACCTCCAACGCGGTCAACCTGACCGACGGCCTCGACGGTCTGGCCGCGGGGTCCGGCATCTTCTCCTACTCCGCCTACACCCTGATCGGGTTCTGGATCTTCCGCCAGGCCAGCGACGGCGACACGTTCAACGACATCTACAGCGTGCCCCACGCCCTCGACCTGGCCATCGTCGCCGTGGCCATGACGGCGGCCTGCGCCGGATTCCTCTGGTTCAACGCGGCACCGGCGGAGATCTTCATGGGCGACACCGGTTCGCTGGCCATCGGCACCGGTCTGGCCACACTGGCCCTCACCACCAACACCCACCTGCTGCTGCCGATCATCGGCGGCATCTACGTGGCCGAAGCCGCCTCGGTGATTCTCCAGGTGGTCTTCTTCAAGGTGACGCGAGGCCGGAGGCTGTTCCGCATGGCGCCGATCCACCACCACTTCGAACTCCTGGGCTGGGCCGAGACCAAGGTCATCATCCGCTTCTGGCTGATCGGCGGCGCCCTCACCCTGCTCGCCCTCGGCATCTTCTACGGCGACTACGTCAGCGCGGTGGATGTCCCATGACGGCGCTGCCGATCGAGGCACCGCTGCTGGTCGGCTTCGGCGTGACGGGTCGGGCCGTGGCCCGGGCGCTGGTCGACCGTGGCTTCTCGCCGGTTGTGGTTGACGATCGTCCGAACCCCGAATCCGAGGTGGCGGCGAGGGCGATGGGTCTGCGTCTGGTCGGCACCCCGTCGGAAGCGCAGCTCGACGAGCTCGTGAACTCGGCCTCGGCGCTCCTGCCGAGTCCCGGCCTGCCCGACCACCACCCTGCCTTCGGGCTGGCCCGGGCCAACGGCATCCCGGTGCTGAGCGAGTTCGATCTGGCCCGGGTGTGGGATGACCGGCCGATCCTCGCCATCACCGGCACCAACGGCAAGACCACCGTCACGATGATGGTGACGGAGATCCTCAACCGTTCCGGCATCCGGGCCGAGGCGGTCGGGAACACCGAGCTTCCGCTCGTCGCCGCCATCGACGATCCTTCCATCGAGACCTTCGTCGTCGAGGCGTCGTCGTTCCGACTGGCCCACAGCCGACGGTTCTCGCCCCGCGTCGCCGCCTGGCTCAATTTCGCGCCCGATCATCTCGACGCCCACCACTCGCTGGAGGCCTACGAGCAGGCCAAGGCGTCGATCTGGAGCCACTTGACCGACGGGTCGGTGGCCATCGCCAACGCCGACGATCCCGTCGTCATGGCACACGCCGCAGCGATCGACGCAGGCTCAACCCGGTTGGAGCGCTTCTCGCTCACGGAGCGTGTCGAGTGGTCGGTCGACCCGCCCGGGGGCGATTTCGCCTCGGCCGCACTCCACGGCCCCGACGGGCCGTTCCTGACCGTGGCCGAGCTGAAGCGATCCCAGCCCCACGATGTGGCCAACGCCCTGGCCGCCGCCGCCATCGCCCGCAGCGGCGGTGCGAGTCTCGACGCCATCGCCGAGACGCTGGCGACCTTCGCCGGGTTGCCGCACCGGCTCGAACCGATCGGCACGGCCGATGGAGTCACCTGGTACAACGATTCGAAGGCGACCGTTCCACATGCCACCGTCGTGGCCGTCGCGGGATTCGACTCGGTCGTCCTCATCGCCGGTGGCAAGAACAAGGGTCTGGCCATGGATTCGCTGGCCTCCACGGTACCGCCGGTGCGGGCCGTCGTGGCCACGGGTGCCGCCGCCGAAGAGATCACCGCCGTGTTCGATTCGCTCGTCCCCGTCGATCGGGCCGACTCGATGGAGCAGGCGGTCGACCTGGCCCGCAAGTTCGCCCGACCCGGTGATGTGGTCGTGCTGTCGCCGGCCTGCACGTCGTTCGACTGGTATGCCAACTACGGCGAGCGGGGCCGTGACTTCACCCGGCTGGTTCACGAGAAGGTTCTGGACACATGACCGTCGCCGTGCCGGAGTTCCGGCTGTGCCCGCTGGGCCCCGAGTTTCGCCGGGCGGCGAAACGTCGTCCGCTGAAGCTGTTCCTAGGGGATCGGAAGGTTGACCAGTGACCGCAACATCACCACGCTCCCGAACGTCGACCGGCACCTCACGCTCGGGTCGATCGAGTGGAGGCAAGGCGTCGGGTCGATCCAAGGCGTCGAGTCGAGGCAGGGCGTCGAGTCGATCAGGGTCGAGTCGATCAGGGTCGACTCGGACCCGTGCCAACTCCCGTGCCGGCGACGATCGGACGGCGCGGCGCCAGGCCACCCGCCGCCATCCGTCTCGGCGCCGCCGATCTGGTCTCGAGGTAACCGACCTGGGGCGGGCCAATTCGGCCTTCCTGGTCGCCCTCTTCACCTCACTGACCCTGTTCGGCCTCGTCATGGTGCTTTCGGCGTCATCGGTGGCCAGCCTCCACATGCTCGGCGAGGACTCACCGTTCGGACTGTTCCGCAAGCAGCTCATCCGGGCCGGGATCGGAACGGTCGGCTTTCTCGTCGGCGCCCACATCGACTACCGCCGGATCCGGCGATTCGCCGCGCCGGCCATGATCGGTGTGCTGGTGTTGCTCGTCGCCGTCCTCGTGCCGGGCATCGGCCGAACCGTCAACGGGTCCCAGCGCTGGATCGGTGTTGGCGGCTTCATCATCCAGCCCTCCGAGCTGGCCAAGCTGGCCTTCGTCATCTTCACCGCCGACCTCCTCGCCCGCCGCGAACGGCGCATGGACCGCCCGGAACTAACCATTCGCCCGGTGATGCTCGCCCTGTGCCTGCTCTCAGGCCTCATCGTGCTGCAGCCGAAGCTGGGCACACCACTGGTGCTGGCCGCCGTGGCCTGCCTCATGCTGTTCGTGGCCGGAGCCCGGCTCCCGAGCCTGTTCGCCTGGGCCTGCGGTCTGGGCGCCGGTGGTCTCGCCATGGCCCTCGCCGTCAGCTACCAGCAGGACCGCCTGACCAGCTTCCTCGACCCGTGGAAGGACCCGGGGGGCGACGGATTCCAGATCATCCAGAGCAGGGTCGGTATCGCCTCGGGAGGTATCGGCGGGGTCGGGCTCGGCGCCAGCCGCGCCAAATGGGGCTTCCTGCCCGAATCCCAGACCGACTTCATCTTCGCCATCGTGGCCGAGGAGGTTGGCCTGATCGGGGCTTCGGCCGTGATTCTGGCCTTCGTCCTCGTCGCCTTCTTCGGTGTGCGGGCCGCTCTCGGCGCACCCGACCGCTTCGGCATGCTGCTGGCCGCCGGCATCACGATCTGGCTCGTCTTTCAGGCGTTCCTCAATATCGGCATCGTCATCGGGGTTCTCCCCACAACCGGTGAGCCGCTTCCGTTTCTGTCCTATGGCGGCACGTCGATCATCGTCACCCTGACCGCGGCCGGACTCCTCACCGGTGTCTCCCGGCGCGCCGTCGACCCGACCCTGGCGGAGGGCAACCCATGATCATCATCACCGGCGGCGGAACGGCCGGACACACCAATCCCGGCATCGCCGTGGCCGAAGCACTGGTCGAGGCCGGCGTGCCTCGCCGTGACATCCATTTCGTCGGCGGCGAACGCGGCAACGAGGCGACGCTGGTGGGAGAGGCCGGTTTCTCCATCGACCTCCTGCCCGGCCGGGGCATCCAACGGAAGCTGACCACCGAGAACCTCGGCTCCGTGCTCGGACTGCTCAAGGGCATGGCCAAGGGTCTGGCCATCGTGTCGAAGCGCAAGCCGGACGTGGTCGTGTGCCTCGGGGGCTATGCCGCGTTCGCCGCATCGGCCGCCGCCGTACTCCGACGCATCCCGATCGTGGTGACCGAGCAGAACGCCAGGGCCAGCGCCGTGAATCGCCTGTTCGGGCGCTGGGCCAAGGTGTGCGCCCTGCCGTTTCCCGACACCGACCTTCCCAACGGTGTGGTCACCGGCAACCCGATTCGAGCGGCCATCGTCGAGTCCGTCGTTCACAACACCCCGACCGACGCCCGCAAGCGCCTTGTCGAGCGGCGCCTCCCAGGCCACGACCCGTCGGTGCTCGACGGTCGCGTGGTATTGGCGGTCTGGACGGGTTCGCTCGGCGCCACCAGAATCAACAAGGCGGTCCGGGAATTGGCACAACGGTGGGTCGATCGAGGCAACCTCGCGATCTACCACATCATCGGCCGGCGCGACTGGGACGACTTCCGGCAGGATCCACCGGAGAGCGGCCACGACGGTGTCCTC
>JAOUGG010000320.1 GCA_029857855.1 Acidimicrobiia bacterium
GCTGGCCTCGGCGCGGTGAACCCCACGGGGTCCGAACGGGGCCCCGAAGGCCTCGGGGTCGACGAGCTGATCGAACATCTCCGGCCGGGGGTCGACGAGGAGGGCCAGCATCGAATCGAGGGTGCGCGCCCCACACGATGGGCGGACCCCGTCCCGAAGCGGCTCATCCCACCACGTCCGCCTCCCGTCGTCCCATCGGGATCGGATGGCGGTGACCAGTTCCTCCCGCCCGTCATTGAGCTTGCCGGCCCGAGCGGCCACGCCGGGATGGCCCGAGGCGGCAACCAGCGGCGCCAGCAGCTCACAGTTCCAGGCCACGAGCGCCGAGAAGCCGACGGAGCCGACGGCGAAGTCGGGGTTGTCGACCGGCGCGCCGCCGTCGTCGAACACGAGGCTGCCGACGAGGCGAACCTTGTCGGCCTTCCAACCCACCCGATCGAACGGCGGCGAGAAGAACGGTGTGGTCGCCCAACCGTCCCAGCGGGCGCTGTCGTCGCACCCGGTTTCCCAGGGGTGCAGGACCGGCACCAGCCCGTCCCCGCTGCGGGGGCGATCCTCCAGGAGGTGGAGCAGGCCACGGGTAGCCCGATCCAGCAGTCCGTCGTCGATCGCTCGGCCGCCGGCTGCGATCTCGCTCAGCGCGAGCCCCCATATCGGGGGCTGGGTGATCGACGAGGTACGTGATCGTCCCCACATTCCGGCGTGGGCGTCGGGGTCGGTCCAGTAGGTCATGTGGGGGACGAAACCCGTCGGACCGATCATGCTCAGGACGTTGTCGACCTCGAGAAGCGCCCTCGACAGATCGAGCGTCGTCCAAATCACCGAATGGAAACACGAATCCCACAACCACTGGTGGGGGTAGACGGCACCGTTGGGAACGCAGAACCCCGGCTCGGTCCAGGCGACATTCATCATGTTCGCCACGGACTCGGCAAGACCGGGGTCGGCAGGGCCGTCGCCCAGGCGGCTCGACGGCTGGTTGATGGTCATCGTCTGCTCCCCATGGCTGCCGGTATCCTAGCGCCATGCTCAGCCCGGCCGCCGACGACCCGATCCTGGAGAAGCGGGCCCGAGTGGCGCGGCTGGTGACGGTGGCCATGCGGGTCGGCTACGCCCTGTTCGCCATCGCAATGGTGCTGTTCTTCTGGGCGCTGTTCACCCGATTCACGTCGACGCTGGCCACCGCCACCACGGTCTGCCTGATCGTCGGATCGCTCGTGCTCGCACCGGCGATGGTCATCAAGTACGCGGTGAAGGCCGCATACCGCGCCGACCGGGACGGCGACTGGTGACCGGCCGGCTACCAGGCCCGGAACGTAAACGCCAGCTCCTTGCGGTGGCGAGACAGGTGCTGGCCAAGAACGGGTACCACGAGACGACGATGAGCGAGATCGCGGCCGCGGCCGGGGTGACGAAGCCGGTGCTGTACCAGCACTACCGGTCGAAGCGCGACCTCTACCGCCACGTCCTCGAAGACGTCGGTGCCCGCCTCGAATCGACCGTCATCCAGGCGGCGATCCACACCACCTCGCCACGGGAACGGGCTGAAGCCGGCATCCGGGCCTACGCCGAGTTCGTCGAGGAAGACCTCGACGGCTTCCGGCTCCTCTTCAGCGGCGCCAACCGTCAGGATCCGGAGTGGGCAGCCCTCACCTCCAGCGTCGAGCGATCACTGGCCCGGGCGATCGCCTCACTGATCGACGTTCCCGACATCGCCCCGATTCGCCGCCAGACGATGGCCTACGGTGTGATGGGCCTGGCCGAGGCCATGATGCGCTACGCCAAGTCGGGCGAGGCCGGCCACTACCCGACCGAGCGCCTCGCCACGGACATCACGAAGCTGCTGTGGGCCGGGCTTCGGGGTATCGAGGTCGACGACGTCGCCTCCGACTCGACCGACGAGTCAGCCCCGTAGCGTCGCCAGCGCAGCGGCGTGCAGCTCGGGTGTCGCTGCCGCGACCACGTAGCCGCCGTCATGCGGTGGACGGCCCTGCAAGTCGGTCACGACGCCGCCGGCCCCGGTGATGATCGGGATCAGCGGCAGGATGTCGTAGGTCTGGAGCTGGTTCTCGACGACGAGGTCGGCGTCGCCGCTGGCCAGCAGACCGTAGTTCATGCAGTCGCCGCCGAACCGCACCATCTTCACCGTGTCGGCCAGCGCCTCGAACCGTTCGAGCTCCGGCCCGGGCGCGAACATCGACGGGTGGGTGCACAGCAACATGGCCTCCGCCGGCGACGTGGTACCGGTGGTCGACAGTGGCACGATCTCCCGGTGCCCGTCGGCATCGGCGGGCGGGAGCAGTCGGGTGGCGCCGTCGACGCCGATGTAGGTTTCGTCGAGCACCGGAAGATGCATCCAGCCGGCGACGGGCTCGCCGTCGACGGTCAACCCGACAAGCGTTCCCCACATCGGTTGTCCGGTGACGAAGGCCCGGGTGCCGTCGACCGGGTCGATGAACCAGCGGTAGCGACCGTCACCGCTGATCCCGAACTCCTCGCCGGTTATGGCGTGGCCGGGGAACAGATCGGCCAATCCATCACGGATGAGACGCTCGACGGCGCGGTCGGCCTCGGTCACCGGATCGAACCCGGCGGCCCGCTTGTTGTCGACCGCCAACGCGGTGCCTCGCCGTGGCCCGGGTCGGGCGCCGGGCCGGAACCAGTCGAGTGCGGTCCGGCTCGACTCGACGATCAACCGGGTTGTCGCATCGAACAGGTCGGACGGCAGGACGTCGGCAGTGCTCACCCGAGCGAGGATAGGGCAGCACCGCTAGGGTATGGCTCGATGTTGCCACAAACACCTCCAGCCGGCGGGCCGTTGGCGAGCCTCGGCTCTGTTCACGCCGGCCCTCCGAGGCGTCTGGTCGGCGCGGTCACGGCGATGATCGCTCTGGCCGCGTGGTTGGTGGCCGAACCGGCCGCCGCCCTGGTCGCCACATCACACGAGCTGCCGGAGCTGTCTATCGTCTCGGCGGTGATTCTTGGGTTGGTCGAGGGTCTCACCGAGTACCTGCCCGTGAGTTCGACGGGCCACCTCGTCGTCACCTACGAGCTGCTCGGACTGGCCACCACGCCCGAGGCCGAACAGGCACTCGACACCTACGCGATCTGCATCCAGGCCGGCGCCATCCTCGCCGTCTTCGTCCTCTACCGGGAGCGGATGGTCCAGATGCTGGAAGGGCTGCTCGGCCGCAGCGACGAGGGTCGTCGGGTGCTGATCGGCGTCGTCGCCGCCTTCGTGCCCACCGCCATCATCGGGCTGGCCCTCGTCGGCGTCGTCCGCGACCGTCTCTTCGGAGTACCCCCGATCGCCACCGCCTGGCTGGTCGGTGGTCTGGCGATCCTGGCCCTGACCCGAAGCGGATTGTTGAAGCGGGCGGGCGGTCTGTTGACCGACATCTCGATCCGACAGGCGGTGCTGATCGGTCTGGCCCAGTCGATCGCGCTGTGGCCCGGTGTCAGTCGAAGCCTCATCACGATCGTCGCCGGAGTGCTGGTCGGCCTCTCCCTATCGGCCGCTGTGGAGTTTTCGTTCCTTCTCGGTCTGGCCACGCTCGGCGCGGCCACGGTGGTCACCGGCGCATCCGATGGCGGTCAGCTGATTGATCTGTTCGGCTGGTTCACACCGCTAATCGGTCTGGTGGTGGCGTTCATCGCCGCGCTGGCGTCGATCCGTTGGATGGTGTCGTGGTTGCAGCAGCGCAGCCTCGACGTGTTCGGCTACTACCGCATCGCGGCGGGCCTCCTGGCGTTTGGCCTTGTTGCCGCGGACGTACTGTAGGCTCGGTGCCAGAGTCCGCCCGGCGGTCCAACCAGGACGAAATCGAGCGGGTTTGTAGTCGCCGACGACCCCCGAACAGGAACGGTTGATGCGCATCGGGATACCACGACAATCACAGAGCCGGGAACGTCGAGTCGCCATCACTCCGGCCGGAGTGACCAAACTGGTCGGTGACGGACACGACGTCTTCGTCGAGGTGGGAGCCGGGTTACGAGCGGGTATCGACGACGCCGAGTACCGCGAGGCGGGCGCGACCGTCGACCAGCGGGTTGCCGTGATCGGTTCCGGGGGTGTCATCGTGCAGACGGTCGGTCCGGCCATCGACGAGCTGAACCAGCCCGACTGGTCCCGCCTCGGGCCCGACCACACCCTCATCGCCGTCCATGATCCGCTGTGGGACCCGGGTCGAGCGGAGGCCCTGGCCGGAACGGGAGCGACGATCGTGTCGCTCGATCTGATCCCCCGCATCACCCGGGCCCAGAGTATGGATGTGCTGTCGTCGATGGCCACGGTCGCCGGCGACCAGGCGGTACTCCTGGCCGCCGTGCGATCACCTCGACTCTTCCCGATGATGATGACCGCCGGCGGCACGGTCCCGCCGACTCGGGCCCTGGTACTGGGTGCCGGTGTGGCCGGCCTGCAGGCCATCGCCACCGCCAAACGCCTCGGCGCGGTGGTGGAGGCGTACGACATCCGCCCGGCGGCGATGGAGCAGATCGCGTCGGTGGGTGCCAAGCCCATCGAACTCGACCTCGGCTCCGCCGACGCCGAGGACTCGGACGGCTACGCCAAGGCCCAGGCCGAGGATCTGACCCGCCGCCAGAACGAGGCGCTGCTCCCGCATGTGGCCGATGCCGACGTCGTCATCTCGACCGCCTCTATTCCCGGTGCGGCC
>JAOUGG010000321.1 GCA_029857855.1 Acidimicrobiia bacterium
AGGTGCCACCGACGGCACCCATCACGGAGGCGGCAAGACCGAGGGCGACGAAGGCGAAGCCGAGTACCGAGTTCACCGCGCCGTCCCGGATGCGGCCTTCATGGCGATCGCCCGCGCCGTCGCCTTGGTCATCGTCATCGGCTCCGGGCCCGGCTCACTGGCCCGCGTCGTCGGAACCGTCGGACGTTGTGCCGTCGGTGGGCTCACTACTGTGGACCGGATTGCCGTTGTCGTCGAGCTCGTAGTCCAACCGGTCGGGGTTGTCCTCCACGTACTCCTCGGAGTGTTTGACCAGGAGCTGATTGGACACGAACTCGGTGCCGTCCCAATGGCCTTTGGCCACCACCTGCTCCCCGACCTTGAACAGATCGGTCGGTTCGGCGCCGATGTGGCGGATCTCGGCGTTCTCGCCGCCGAAGGTCATGGTGAACACCATGGCCTCGCCGGTCGACATCGGTTCGCTGATCACGGTGCCCTGCATGTTGAACGTGTCGTCGCCCAGGTCGGCGCGCTGCGCCACCGCCTCGTCGACGTTCAGGAAATAGACCCGGGCGCTGGTGAGCGCCTGGAACAGCACGAAGGCGGCGACGACGGCGAGGGCCCCGACGATCAACCAGTTGCGAAGCGAACCCGAGCCGCCCGTCGGGACGTCGCGGGGCGTGAGATCGAGGTCAGTCAAGGAACCGACGCCTTTCCTCCGGGACCTCGCCGGACAGGGCGCGACCGCGGGTCAACACCCAGGCGGCGTAGGCCGCGATGCCGACGAACACGATGAGATAACCGGCGGCGACGAAGGCCCAGTGGTTCACGACACAACACCTCCGAGGGCGGCGCCGCCCGCTTCGCCCCGCCGTTCGCTCAGGGCACGAGCCAGGCGCATGTCCTCCACCTGACGTTCCAGCCAGGCCACGCGGAAACGATGGATGAGCAGCCACGCTCCCAGCAGGAGAAAGGCGACCACACTGAGGAACAGGGAGAACAACATCAGCCCGTCGAGCTGGGTGTCGACCCCGAGTGTCTGGCCCTGATGCAGGCCGCGCCACCACTGCACGGAGTAGCGGACGATGATGAGGTTGGCGATGGCGATGATGCCGACGACCGCGGCCCGCCGGGAGCGGACCTCCTGCGGCAGGTCCATACGGCGGATGGCAAGGTAGCCGAGATACATGATGAACATGACGGTGGTGGCGGTCAGCCGGGGGTCCCACTCCCAGTAGGTGCCCCACGTCGGCTTACCCCAGATGGCGCCGGTGACCAGCACGAACGCAGTGAACAGCACGCCGATCTCGGCGGCCGCTCCGGCCAGGAGGTCCCAGAACGGGCTCTGGTTGCGGAGGTAGATCACGCTCCCGAGGAAGGTGATGCCGTATCCGAGATACGACACGGCGATCGTGGGGAGATGGACGTAGAGCAGGCGGACGCTGTCGCCCATGTTGACCTCGGGCGGCGACAGCACCAGCGCGAAGAGCAGCGACAGCGCCAAGCCGACGATGGCGGCCCATCCGACGACGTAGGTTGCCTTTGAGCTGGTAGACGTCACGACTCCTCCATTATCGGACCGAAGGCCAGCATTCCCACACCGGCGTAAAGCAGAGCGAAAACACCGAGCAGCATGGCCCACGACCACCCGTTGTCGAGCGGGCCGAACAGCGCGGCCTCCGTCGCTTTGGTTGCCGCCAAGAGTACCGGGGCCACCACCGGCAGAACGAGCAGCGGCACCATGGTGTCGCGAACTCTCAATCCCGAGGCTACTGCTGCGTACACGGTCCCGGCGGCGGTGATCCCCAGTGTGGCCAGAATCACGACGGTCAGCAGCAGCACGGGATCGGCCAGCGGCGGACCGTAGAGGATGAACGCCCCGATGCCGAGCACCAGCTGCAGGGCCAGAAGCTGGGCGGCCACGGCCGCCGACTTACCGAGGAAGATGCCGGCCGGGTCGAGCCCGGCCATCTTGAGGGCGTCGAGGTTTCCGTCGGTCGACTCGACGGCGAACGATCGGCCCAGTGCCAGCAACGCGGCCAGCAGGACGGTGATCCAGAACAGTCCCGGCGCGGCCTGGGCCAGCATCGGGCGGCGGACCCCCACCGCCACGGTGACCTGATACACGGGGCTGATGGCCAGACCGAACAGGATCAACACCAGACCGCCGAACGGTAGGATCTGCCCCGTCCCGACCCGGGTGGCCCGCTCGATGCGCAGATCCTTGGAGGCCATCAGCCAGGCGTCACGAAACACTGCGACCCTCCCCCTGTCCGTCCTCGGCCCCGGTGACCATCCCCCCGACGAGATGGACGGTCCGGGTCGCCAGATTCGAGACCCGTCCGTGGTCGTGTGAGGCGATGATGACCGTTGCCCCGAAGCGAACGGCGTGTCGGACGATCTCGTCGATGAAGTCGCGCCCGGCCTGGTCGAGCCCGGCGTGGGGCTCGTCGAGCAGCCAGATCTTGGGCCGACGGCACACCATCACGGCCACCGATGCCCGGCGCCGTTGGCCGGCTGACAAGGCCGAGATCTTCACGGTCCGAAGCCTGCCGCCGAGATCGAGCCGGTCGAGGATCGGTTCGACCGTGCTCGGGTCGGCCCGATTGGCCTTGGCCCAGAACCGGAGGTTGTCCTCGACCGTGAGTTCGTCGTAGAGAAACGTCTGGTGGGCCAGCAGCCCGGTTTCCCGTCGGATCCGGCGCCGCCGTTCACGGCTCGCCAGATCGTGCCCGAGGATCGTGCCGGACCCACCGTTGAGTGGGGCCAGGCCGGCACAGAGCCGCAGGAGCGTGCTCTTGCCCGCTCCGTTGGGGCCGCGAAGGACGACGATCTCGCCGTCGTCGACGGTCAGATCGACACCGGCCAGCGCCGGAAACCCGCCGATGAGGCTGATCGCTCCGGAGAGGTTCACCATCGTTGTGGTGTGCGTGGCTGTGGCCCAATCATTCACCGGCTACCACGATACGGGCGCCGGGTGCCCAGCGGTACCGCCACCGGTCAATCCGGGCGTAATACGGCCGACGGGAAGAGGGCGTTCGAGCCGGTCGACCACCGGCCGCGGGCCGATCGACCATCGACATGATCACGATTCTCCACCGATTGATAGGCGGACTGGGCCGGGTGCTCGTCACGGTCGGCGCGCTCGTGCTCGCCTTCGCCGCCTTCCAGAATTGGGGAACCGGCCTGGCCGAGGCCCGGGCCCAGGAGCAACTCGACGGCGAGTTCCTGGCCCGATTGGCCTCGACGCAGGATGACTCGACGCAGGACGAGCCCGATGTCGAGCAGGATCCGGGAACCGAGGCTCCCGTCGAACAACCGGAGCCGATCGTCGACGTTGAGACGCCGACCAGTGCGAGGACCGCGCCGATGCTCGATCTCGCCGACATCCCCGAGATCGGTGAGGCGGCGGGACGCATCCTCATCCCCGCGATCGGCGTCGACAAGACCTATGTGCAGGGAGTCGGGCGCGACGACCTCCGCAAGGGTCCCGGGCACTATCCCCTTACCGCCCTTCCCGGGCAGCCGGGTAACGCCGCCATCGCCGGCCACCGGACCACCTACGGCGCCCCATTTCTTGATCTCGACAAGCTCCAGCCGGGTGACGAGATCATCGTCGATACCCTCCAGGGTCGGTTCACCTATCTGGTCAACGAGCAACAGGCGGACGGTGGCGGAGCGCCGGTGGGCCACTTCATCGTCGACCCGACGGCCACCTGGGTGCTCGACGACCAGGGCGACAGCCGGCTGACCCTGACCGCCTGCCACCCGAAACGGTCGGCGGCCGAGCGGATCGTGGTCACGGCCACCCTCGACACGACACCCGCTCCCCCGACGCCGGTTATCGCCGACGTGGTCGAACCCGACCCGGAGCCGACCGAGCCGACCGGTGTCGTCGACGAGACCGCCGCGGTCGACGACCTGATCGGCGATGATCTGGTCGGCGATGACGCCGAGTCGCTCGACGAATCGCTGGGCTGGCAACCCGAGCACTGGCCCGCCACCGGGTTGTGGGGAGTCCTGTCGGCGCTGATGGCGGCGGCCGGCCGGCTTCTCGGCCGCCGGTGGCGTCGGTGGCCGGCCTACGCCGTGACCGCAGGACCGTTTCTGGGCTGCCTGTTCGTGTGCTTCACCCACCTCGACAAGCTCCTGCCCGCCATCTAACCATCTGAACACCCGCTCCCCTTCCCGAGCTTTTGAATCGTGGCGTCCCCCAAAGGGGTCGTCCAGGTACAAAAGCTTCGCTGGGAGGGTCATCCAGGTACAAAAGTTTGGGGGCGGGGGAGGGGGGAGCGGCGTCGGGAGGGCCGAGGGGCGTCGGGAGGGGCTCCGGGAGGGGCGTTCGATGTCGGAGGACGGCAGCCGGTAGATTCTCCCCGTGGGTACCTGCGCCATCGTCTCCTTTCGCCTCGGGATGACCGACGGCGTGTCGGTGGTGGCCGAGCTGTGGCGGCAGGCCCTGGAGCGGCTCGGCTGGGAGACGACGACGATCGCTGGACAGGGCCCCGTCGATCACCTGTTGCGGGGCCTCGCCATCGACGCCACTCAACCACCCTCGGCCATCGAGCTGGAACAGGCCCTCGACGGGTGCGAGCTCGTGGTCGTCGAGAACCTCCTGTCGATCCCGCTGAACCTGGCCGCCAGCGCCGTCGTGATCGACGCCCTGGTCGGCCGCCCAGCCATCCT
>JAOUGG010000322.1 GCA_029857855.1 Acidimicrobiia bacterium
CGGGGCCTGCGGAAGTACTCGGTCCGGGTCAGGTTGGTGAGTTCGACGATCGGTAGCGTCCGCAGGCCCCGGGCGACGTAGGCGTTGCCGCCGGAGGACGCGTAGAGCGGGTTGTCGAGGCCGCGCAGCAGATCGAAATCGGAGGTGCGGCTCGATCGCACGGGGCCAACGGGATTCGGGATCACCGACTGGAACACCGCAGCGAAGCGGGTGACGCCCTCGGCTCGAACGTCGAACACGATGTCGGCCTGATCCAGGCCGGTCTGGGGCCGGGCCCTGGGGTGGTTGTCGACCTTGACCACCAACGCCGGTCGGGTCATCGCCGCCAACTCCTCGGCCCCGGCGGCCGGGCGGCCGGTGAACGGGAACATCGGCCCCGATGCCTCCCCGTCGTCGGTCGCGGCCAACGCTTCGGGTTCCCCGTCGACGACATCGGCGGCGAGGGACTCGGACTGGACGTCGGCGGGCGACGCCTGGTCGTCGGGCACTGCGGTCGATTCAGACCCACCGGAGCCACAGGCAGCGACAAGCAGTGCGAGGGCGGTTGTGGCCACGATCCAGCTGCGGGATCGTGACCGGGTGCTCACAGCTCCGTCAGCACGTCGATTCGGAGGTCGAGGGGCGATCGGGTGGCGCCGGGGGCTGCCGCCGGGTCGGGCGAGACGAGCCACAGCAGATCGCATTCGCCGCCGAGGTCGGCCGGGCGGCGAGGCTGGTCCTTGACCTTCGACAGGGCGCTCGAAAGGGCGGGCGGGTAGCGGGTGAGCGCCACCGCCTGCTGATCGGCGGCCAGATCACGTTCGTCGGCCAGCAGTGTTGCGAGGCCGAGCGACGCCGTCCGGCCGATGGTGAAGTTCGACAGCGGGCCCAGCAACCGAAGGCGGTAGAGCGCGGCACCGATCGTGGCGGCCTCGGCGTCGCCGCTTCGGAGGCGGACGAGCAGCTCGGCGACCACGGCCTCGAGTTCGACCGGCTCCAGCCGCTCATCGAGCCCCCGGGTCACGAACAGGGTGGCCACGTCGTTTCGGGCGGCGATCAACGCGTTGACCGCGTCGGTGTCGAGCACGAAGGCCTCGGGCTCCTCGACACCGACGACCAGCGCCAGCGAATGCACCATGTTGGTGAGGCGGACGGAGCTGACCGATCCGCGGTTGGTTAGCAGCTCCTCGACGACGACGTCGTGGGCGGATCGCAGACGTTGCCAGACCGCCAGACCGGCCACGGCCAGTGCCACCAGGACGCCGGCCCACCAGGGGACGGTCGGAATGACGGCGGCCACCACGATCAGGACGATCATCAAGGGAACAGCCAATGCGAGGACGGCGACGGCCAGAGGGGCGAAGCCGGGCGAGACATCCGCAGGTGCGACCGGTCGGACGCGTGGGGGGCGGGTTCGCTGGGCTGGCACGGCGTCCATCGTAGAGCGGAAATCGTGCAGTTGGTTCGACTCGGGAAATGTTCCTCGTCCGATCGGCCTGATCAGTCCCCCACCAGGATCGAATCGGGACTCGACGGGCCGTCAGAGGAGCCGCTGATAGCGGGCGATGTAGGCGTCTGCCAGGCGGTTCATCGAGTATTCACCGGCCCGCTCCCTGGCCCGTTCGACCCGCCGGCTGAGGGTCTCACCGCCGTTCAGCACGGTGAGCAGCGCCTTGGCCAACGCCGACGGATCACCGGTGGCGAACAACTCGGCGTGGGTCCCATCCTCCGCCACCACCCGGTAGGCCGGTAGATCGCTGGCCACGACCGGTGTTCCGGCCGCCATGCCTTCGAGGAGCACGACTCCGAAACTCTCACCACCGAGCGACGGCACGCAGAAGGCATCGGCCGCCTGGAGACGCTCCCTCTTCTCCGATTCGGCGATCGGTCCCAGCCATTCGAGGCGTTCGTCGTCGCCGAAGCGACGCTGGAGTTCCTCGGTCTCGGGGCCCTGGCCCCCGATCCACAGCGTGACATCGGCCGGGAGCTGCTGAAAGGCCTCCAGCAGCACACCGAGGCCTTTACGCGGCTCGTGGCGCCCGAGGAAGAAGACCGTCGGCCCCGTGGGCGCCATCGTCGACGGCTGCTGCGAGAACCGCTCGGTCTCGATGCCGTTGAACAGGATGTCGTAGGTGCCGTCGAGATACCGCTTGGCCATGCCGGCCGCCTCCGGGGAGACGGCGACCCGGGTGTCGAGGCGGGCCGCCAGCCGGCGGACACCGAAGCCCGCCCACCGGTACACGGCGATACTGCCACTGGCGTGGAAGGTGCCGATCAGCGGCACCGGTTTGACCATGACCGCGGTGAGGGTCGGCCCGGGGGCCAGCGGTTCGTGAAGGTGAAGCACGTCGAAGCGCTCGTCCCAGATGGCGGCCAGCACCCGCAGCTGAGCCGCCAGGTCCGGGGCCAACGGCGCGAACGAGCCGTTCTGAGCGTACGGGATCGAGTTGCCGAGCGGCGTAACCCACGGCTCAGGCGGCGGTCCGTCACACGGAGCGAGGACTTGGGCCGCCACCCCTTTTGCCCGCAGACTGCGGGTCAAGCCCAGGACCTGGGATTGCACGCCTCCCCAAACCGCCAAGCTGTAGGGGCAAATCATTCCGATTCGCACCGTGCCACCGTACCCCACCCGCCGCCGGCTTGAACCGGCCCGGGCGGTATCGAACCCGCCTAGCCGGCCGCTCTGTCGCTCGGCCAGTTCGGTTCGAGCAGATGCCACTGCTCGGGCGCCTGCTCGATCAGTGCTTCGAGCTCGGTGGCCACCCTCTGGGTCAGCGCCTGGTAGCGGTCACGGCCACGCAGTCTGGTGGCGCCCGGGGGCGCCTCCCGGTCGGAGATCACACCGTCGGGGTGGATCGGCGATCCGACCCGACAGATCCGCTGGGAACCGGAGAAGAACACGGCCGTCGGCAGGATCGGGGCGCCGGTGCGTGACGCCACCACCGCCGGGCCGACGGGCAGCGTGGTTCGCTCGCCGAAGAACTCGACCTCGACACCGGTTCCCCCGATGTCACGGTCGGCGAGCAGGCAGACGATTTGTCGATCCCGGACCGCCCGAACGGTCCTTCCGAACGCGTCGGGGCCCAGCGGCACCACGTCGCAACCCCACGACGACCGAAGATCCCGGAACCAGTCGAACACATCATCGGGTTCGAGTCGCTCGACGACGGCCGTCACCGGAACCTCGGCCACCCGGCCGAGCCAGGCCGCCGCCCATTCCCAACCACCCAGGTGGGGCAGCACGAGGATCGGGCCGATGCCCGATGCCCGAACCTGTTCGATGTGCTCGTAGCCGATGAACGAGAAGCCCCGATCGAGTTGACGGAGACCGACCGACGGCAGGCGGAACGACTCCACCCAGTACCGGGCGTAGGAGCCGAATCCGGCGGCGACGGTCGGTGTCGGGCGACGCCCTTCAGAAGGCTCGACGAGGGAGCTCGTCGGGTGATCCGTGACCCGCTGCAGATGACGGCCGAGCATGGCCGCCTTGTCCGGCATGATCCGGGGGCCGACTCGGGCGGCGACGGCGGCCGCAGCCGGGTCGAGTACCGACAACGGCAACAACCGGGCGGCGACCGATGCCGCCTTCAGAATCTTCAGTGTTCGGCTGGACAACCGGAACCCGTGACCGACGTCAGCGGTTCGGGCTGCGCCGTCGGGCTTCGGCCCGGGCCTCGGCTCGGCGCCGGAAGTCCGAAACCGGGCGACGGGTGCGGCGACGGGTGCGGCCGGCTCGCAGCGGCGCCGGTGGCATGTCTCCCCCGGCCTGTCGCCACACCTTGAAGAAGCGCTGCACGGCGGTGGCCACGGTCAAGGCCAGCATCACCCAGAGGGTCACCACGAACAGTTGGCTGAAGACCAGGCCGAAGCCGAGTGCGATGAACCGCTCGGCTCGCTCCATGAGTCCACCCTTGGCGTTGAACCCGAGTGACTCGGCCTTGGCCCGCTGATACGACACCAGCGAGGCGCTGATGAACAAGCCGAAGGGCAGCATCGCCATTCGGGGGTTGTCGGTGCCGGCCAGGTACCACCCGGCTCCGGCGAAAAGAAGGCCGTCGCTCAGTCGGTCCGATACCGAATCGAGGAAGGCGCCCCGGGGACCGGCCCGACCTCCGGCCTTGGCCACGGCGCCGTCGAGGGCGTCGGGCAGGCCGGTGAGAGCAAGAAGAACGGCTGCGGTGAAGAACCGTCCAGTGCCGATGGCCACACCGCAGGCGGCGGCCATGAGCACCCCGACGATGGTGATGACGTCGGGCGAAATGCCCAGCCGCTGGAGGCCCCGGCCCAATGGGGCCACGAGCCGGTCGAACGCGGTGCGAAGACTCCCGTCGAACATGTCGTCCCTTTCCGGTTGCCGGTTCACTCAGTGTAGCTCGTGGTGGAAGCGGCCTGCCGATCGGGATCTCGCGGCCCCGACTACGAGTCGACCAGCTCGGACCAGTCTTCCGGGTTGGCCTCGACAAAGGATTCGAGAACCCTGCCGTCGACACCGTCGACCAGCACGAAACCCCGTTTCGACGGCGGCTCATCGGCCGAATACAGCAGCATCCGCCACACCGGGCGGCTCAACCAGCCCCGCCAGCCCATCTGGGCCGACGCGTGCCCGACCGGGAATCCGACCTCGCCGACGGCGGCCACCAGTGCATCGCGTTCGTCGACATCGAGGTTCCAGCCTGCGACCAG
>JAOUGG010000323.1 GCA_029857855.1 Acidimicrobiia bacterium
CCGCACCGGTTCGCCCGGTGAGCCCGACCCTTCCCAGGGCGGCCGGTGAGCTTGGGTCCCCCTCCTGCCCGAGGAACTCGGTACGGTCGGCCGTGAAGCCGTGCGGCTCCCGGTCGGTGGTGAGGAACGCCACAGTGCCGGCGAAATCCGGATTCCAGCGGTTCCAGGCGCGCAGCGAACGGGTCGTCGGGTGGTAGTCGACCACGACCGGCGACGGACTGGGCTCGAAGATCCGGCCCAGAAGCCAACGGGCGTAGTACGTGGCGGTCAACCGCCGGGTGTGGCTGTGGTGGTTGCGCACCCGCAACTCGACGATCTTCACTGGATCGTCGGTCGGCACGAACACCCGCATTCGGGATTCGATCCCATGGGTGATGTTGTGCCACTCGGTGTAGCCGGCGCCGTGACGAATCTGGTACGGGGTGTCGGAGCCCGCCGGTCCGGGGGTGGGGCTCCAAACCTCGACGGTCTCCTCGTCCCGGAGGTACAGCGACTCGCCGTGGGCGTCGAGTACCGGATCATTTGTCCACGGGGTCAGGCGATACTCGCCGCTGTTGGCGGCCCACGTGTAGCCTCCGCCGGACTCGGTGACCAGGGTGCCGAAGCCGTCGTTGGCCAGGATGTTGACCCACGGCGCCGGGGTTGTCCGGCCCGGCTCGAGATGGATGACATACTCTCGACCGTCGGGCGAGAACCCACCGAGGCCGTTGTCGAACAGGAGCTGATGGGGCCGGGCCAGCGCGCTGTCGGCCGTTGCCGGAACAGGATCCCAAGTTGGGAGCAAGGCTGGTAGGGGTCGGGTTTCGACCCGGTGCGGTGCCAGCTGATCTCCGAGGCGCGGCCCGTCCCCATCGATTGTGGCTCCGGCGGTGACCGACAGGAGCTGCCGTTGCTCGGCCGAGATCTGGTCGGCCCGCAGCAGATGGATGCCGGCACGGCGGCCCAGCCATTTGGCGGCCCCGAGGTCGGTGAGGAAATGCTGGGTCTGGTCCCATGTCTCGTCCTGGTAGCCGGAGACGACGTGGGAGACCACGGCGAGATCGACGGCCACCCCTCTTCGGCGCCACATCTCCCCGGCTCGGAACACGTCCTCGACCACCCGGCCGTCGCCCTCCTTGCCGGTCTCGACGAGCAGCACCGGATCGTCACCGGAGATCCCGAGGCCCCACAAACCCGGTTGCCCGAGATGGTTCGAGGACACCTGGGGCGTCTCGGACCGGAGCCCGGATTCGGGTGCGAGAACCGTCGACAGGAGCTGCTGGAACTCGGGCAGGTTGTCGGCCTCGATACCGAGTCGGCCTGCCTCCCGTGCCGCGGCTCCGTGGGCATCGGATATCAGCCACTCGAACGCCGCGAGCGAGTCATAGCGGGCCGCCGTGTCGGTCACCACGGTCCTCGACGTCCCGACGATCGTGGCGAAGGCGAACTGCTCGGTCGCGAACGGCGCCAGCTCGACTGCGGCGCTCAAGGCCATGATCGGGTCGAGGGTGTCCCCGTAGGTGCCGGTCAGGCCCTCCTCGACACCGCTGGGCCGTTTGGGGCTGCGATTGCGGCCCAGGAAGCGCTCACGGTCGGTTTCGAAGCCCGATCGGGAAACCGACGGTGAGTCGGTGACCAGACGGTGCAGAAGCACCGGGAACTGCTCGTTCGGACTGCGGGCTCGGCGGGTGAAGACGAGTGCGTCGAGGGCCGGCGCGATGGCGGTCTCGACGAACAGCTTGCTGAACGCCGGATGCCGCGCATCATCCCGGGCCGGCGCCAGAACCACCTCGCCGTAGGAGGTGAAGGTCAGCGATCGGGCCCGGTCGGTCTCGTTGACCACGGTGATCCGGCGGACCTCGATGTCGTCGACGGGGCTGACCGCGATGTCGGTTCGGATGGCGATTCCGTCGTGTCGCCGGTGCAGCTCCACCATGTGGGCGTGGAACACGACATCGACCGGCGTCTCCATCCCGCCGGTCGGCTGACGGCCCGCCGACCAGACGGCCCCGGAGTGGCGATCACGCACGTAGATCCACGGTCCGGCGTCGTCGAGTGTGCCGTCGGGGCTCGGTCGGGTCACGGCGTGCCGGCGCCAGCTGAGACCACCGCCGCCGCCCGCGCTCACCCGGGTCGCCAGGCGTCCGTTGCCGAGGACATGAACCGCCGGCTGAACACCGAGCGGATTGGGCCGCCACGGGTACAGGTCGACGGTCTGCTCGTAGCGCGGCCACTCGATCGGGGAGCGGGTGTGCCGTGGTGCCTCGACCGGGAACTCGCTGGGGACCCGTTCCTGAAGCAGCAGGTCGACCGCCTGGACCCGAGGGTTGGCCTCGAATCGACGGATCAGCGCATCGTCGCACAGGGCATTGTCGAACGCGGCGAGCGCCATCCCCTGGTGATGGGCCATGTACGAGCGGACGATGGCGTGGTCGCGGTCCCCGGGCAGCCGGGTCGGGGTGAAGTCGACGGCTTCGTAGAAGCCGTAGTGCCCCAACATCCCGAGGTCCCGCAGTCGCCGGAGGTTCGAAGTCGCCGACCGGGGGAGTTGTGGAACGGCCAACGCGCTGGCATAGGGGGCGACGACCAGGTCATCGTCGAGCCCCCGCTTCCGGCCGAGCCCCTGGACCCCGAACGCCCGGTACTGGTAGTTGTGGTCGGCGTCGACGGCGGCGAATCCCGATTCCGAGATTCCCCACGGGATGCCGCGGCGCCGGCCGTCGGCAATCTGCTCGACGACGGCCGCCCGTTGGCTGACGGCGAGCAGGGTGTCCGACCGGCTGCGAAGGAGCAGCGGCGGCATCAGGTACTCGAACATCGTGCCGCCCCACGAGAGAAGCGTGGGCATCCCGTCGATCCTGGTCAAGGGCCGATCGAGCGAGAACCAATGGCTGACCGGTACGTCGCCCTTGGCGATGGCCACGAAGCTGGCGAGTCGAGCTTCCGATGCGAGCAGATCGTAGTGGTGCGGATCCATCTGGTCGGCGGTGAGGTTGTAGCCCAGGAAGAAGTGGCGGACCGTCGTGTCGTAGAGCAGTCCGAAGTCCATGCCGAGGGTCTCCCGCTCGGCGTGAGCCGCCAGCTCCGCCAGGTCGTCCTGAAGCTCGCGGGCATTTGCGGCCCCCGCGGCCACCGCCTTGTCGAGGTCGTCGAGCCAACCGTTCACGACCGGCGCCGCGTCGCCCGACCATTCCTCCGATGACCATGCGGTCCGAGTCTCGGCGATGACGGCGAGCGCGTCGTCGCAGCGTGGGCCGACCAGCCCGAGTGGGAGGGTCGGCGGGAGGAGTCGGGCGATCTCGACCCGAAGTGCCTCCAGACCTGCGAAATCATCGGCGTCGACGTCGAGACCCCGTCTCGCATCGAGCACGCTGAGCCACGGAGCCAGGAACGAGATCTCCTGCTGCATGTCCAGGATCTGGTTGTGGACCCGGGCCAGCCACGACCGGAGGTCGTGCAGCACCTCCAGATCCACCGAGTCCCGGTGAGTGGCCACCGTTTCGAGCAGCACATCCTCGATCTCCCGGCACGGCACCTCGATCGACGACGCCGTGCGGGCCCACGCCGCCGGGTCGTCCTGCACCTCCAAAGCAGTGCTCGCCATCGACCGACTTCGCTGGTCGATCATCGTGATATGCGACGGATCGTCCTCGACCAGCGGCTTGGTGTAGTCCTGAAGGACCGAGATCGTATCGACCAGCCCCTGCCAGCGGGTGGCCGGCAGGATCGGCCGGTCGACCAGCTCCTTCAGTCCTGACTCCACGGCGAGCAACGCCGCCGCCAGGTTGCCGCTGTCGACGGTCGAAACATAGCGAGGCTCCAGCGGTCCCAGCGTGCGAATGTCGTACCAGTTGAGGAGGTGTCCGCGATAGTGATCGAGCTGTTCGACGGTGCGGAGTGTGTTTCGGATACGGAACGTCAACTGCTCGAGCCCGATGTAGCCGAGGTCGTAGGCGGCCAGGGTCGACAGCAACAACATCCCGATGTTGGTGGGCGAGGTCCGTTCGGCCACCACCTCGTCGGGGTCCTCCTGGAAGTTGTCGGGGGGAAGCCAGTGCCGGTCCGGGTCGACGAACGACTCGAAGAAGAACCAGGTGCGGCGCGCCACCGCTCGCAGCCATGCCGAGTCGTCGGAATCGAGCTCCTCGACTTCGGCTGGTGTCGGCCTGCTGATCCGGGCGGCGATCTCCGGTGACACCGCCCAGAGCACGAGGAACGGCGCCGCGTACGGTAGCGAGAACGGTCGTATCACGGCAACGGTGATTGCGGTCACCAACGCAGCAATCGGCCCGATCGCCATCTCCCGCCATGCGACGGCGGCCGTCAGACGTCGCCCGGTAAAGGCTGCGGCCTGGGCGGCCGTGGTCCACTCGAGAAGGTGCCGCTTCGTGACGAAGAGCCGGACCATGGTCCGGACGATGGCGTCGCCGGCAACGAAGGCTTGGTGGGGTAGGAAGGCCAGGTACAGAAACCAATGCCCGAACTGGCTCGACAGTCGATATGACAGGCCGCGGGACGGGCGAGAACGCTCTCGAGCGAGTCCGGTGGCAACGTCGATCAGGAGGTGATGAACCGGTGCCAGAGCTGTCACGATCGTCCAAACCAGCGGATGACCGGGAAGCCAGGTCCAGCCCGAGACGAACAGGACGAGCAGCGCCGCCGGGAGCAGGCTGCGGCGGA
>JAOUGG010000325.1 GCA_029857855.1 Acidimicrobiia bacterium
CGGGATGACGCCGATTCTCGCCGGGCAGTGGATCCGACCCGAACACTACGGCGACCCGGCGGCCGAGGTCCGCAACGTCCGCACCAACGTCGGCATCATCGACGTGACCCCGCTCGGCAAACTCGACCTGCGGGGCGCCGACGTACCCCGCCTGCTCAGTCTGCTCTACACCAACAAGTGGATGAACCTGCCGGTGGGCGGCGTGCGCTACGGCGTGATGTGCGCCGAGGATGGCGTGGTCATGGACGACGGGGTCACCGGCCGCCTGGCCGACGACCGCTTCCTGATGACCACCACCTCGTCGGGAGCGGGCACGGTGTGGGAATGGGCCGAGAACTGGCTGCAGACCATGCACCCGGAGTGGGACGTGGCGATCACGCCGGTCACCACGGCGTTCACGTCGATCAACGTCGCCGGGCCGCGGAGTCGGGAGCTGGTCGGGCGGCTGACCGACGTCGACCTGTCGCCGCGCGCGAGCGCGGACGCGTTCGGCTACATGAACGTGCGCCAGGGCTCGGTGGCCGGCGTCGACGACTGCATCATGTGGCGCATCGGGTTCACCGGGGAGCTGAGCTACGAGCTGCACGTTCCCGCCGGGTACGGGTTGGCGGTGTGGGAGGCGTTGCTCGACGAGGGAGCCGATCTCGGCGTCGCCCCGTTCGGGCTGGAGGCGCAGCGGATCCTGCGGCTGGAGAAGGGTCATTTCATCGTCGGGCAGGACACCGACGGGCTGACGCGCATGCCGTCGACCGGGCTGGAGGCGTTGATCAAGCTCGACAAGGGCGACTTCGCCGGCAGGCCGGAGCTGGTCTGGTCGCTCGACGAGGAGCTTCCCCGGCTCGTGGCCATCCAACCGACCGACCCGACCCTGGTGCCGGACGAGGCCTGTCAGATCGTGCGAGCCGGAACCAACGAGATCCTCGGGCGCATCACATCCTCGCGGTTCTCACCGACACTCGAGCGGTCGATCTGCCTCGGCCAGGTCCTGCCCGAGGCTGCGGTGCCGGGAACGGAACTGACCGTCGTCTTGACCGACGGAACCCGCACCACCGCCACCGTCATGGCCCATCATGCCCACGTCGATCCGGAAGGAGCGCGTCTTCGTGTCTAGTTCACCGGTGTTCGCCAGCTCGATCAGTCCACGCTCGGGCGCCTCGGCGTCGGGTGGGGCGGTGACGGTCACCGACCTCAGTCATCTCACGAAACTCGTGGTGAAAACAACCCCGGCCCGCCCCGACGGGCTCGCTCCGCCGTTCGGCACGAGCGCGACGGCCGGCGAGGCGTTGATTTGCGGTAGCCGACCCGGGGAGTGGACGGTGATCGGATCGACCGACGCCTGCCGGGACGCCGTCGGTTCAACGTCGGCCACCTCGGCTCATGTCGTCGACGTCACCCACGGTCGTGTGCTCCTGGCGGTGGCGGGAACGGCCGCCACGTCGACGCTGGAGAAGGTGTGCAGCCTCGATTGGTCCGACGCCATGATGCCCGACGGCGCCGTCACCTCCGCCTCGGTGGCCAAGGTGACCTGCGACGTGGTCCGGCACGACGGCGACACGCCGACCTACTGGATCTCGGCCGACCGTTCGTTCGGGCAGTACCTCCACGACGCCCTCCTCGACGCCTCCGCCGAATTCGCCTGACGCAACCGTCGCCGCCCACCCCGACCATCTCTACCCCAAAACCACCAACTCGTTCGCGGGCAAAAGCGGTCACAAGTGGTCGGTTTCACCCGCGATCACCGTCGGGTTGGGTGAACTCCGCGTCGCAATTCGCTACAACGTTGAACGGGAGACACAACCGAAGAGACGCTCCCGTCGATTGGCCGGTCGCTCTGGTTGTGATTTCGCCCCCTGGTGTGGACACTGGGTTTCCAGCGGCGTCGACCCGATCCAGCGGCGGATCGGCGCACTTCTCGCCGCCAAGCGCGCGACCGATGGGATCAAACATGACCGACACCGCCAATCGACACGGCGCCGACAAGCAGCCGAGCTACCGGCTCGACGACCGCTACCGGGCCGCCGAAGGGCGGGTGTTGTTGACCGGCGTGCAAGCCCTGGCCCGGCTTCCCCTCGATCAGCTACGGATCGACGCGGCCGCCGGACGGAACACCGCGGCGTTCGCCAGCGGCTACCCGGGCTCCCCGCTGGGCGGCCTCGACACCGAGATGGCCCGGGCCGCCCGCCTGGTCCCGGAATTACCGTTCGTCCACCAACCGGCGGTCAACGAGGAGCTCGGCGCCACGTCGGTCATGGGCTCACAGCTCGCCGCCACCCGACCCGACGCCCGCTACGAGGGCGTCGTCGGATTCTGGTACGGCAAGGCGCCCGGGCTCGACCGGGCCGGTGACGCCCTCCGTCACGGGGTGTTCGCCGGGTCGTCACCCATGGGTGGGGCCGTCGTGCTGGTGGGCGACGACCCCGACTGCAAGTCGTCGACCATGCCGTCGTCGTCGGATGCGACACTCGTCGATCTGCACATGCCGATCCTCTACCCCGGCACCGTGGCCGAGTGTCTGGAGTTGGGGTTGCACGCCGTCGCGCTGTCGCGAGCGTCGGGCCTATGGACGTCGATGAAGATCGTCACCTCCATCGCCGACGGGTCCGGCACCGTCGACCTGCCCGCCCTGGCGACACCGCCGGCGCTCCCCTCGATCGAGGTCGACGGGCGGCCGTGGCGCAACACCCCGTCGGCCAAGTTCCTCGGCCGCCGGATGCTCGACGTCGAACGCCAGTTCCGGGAGATCCGCCTGCCGCTCGCCGACGCATACGCCGCACTCAACGATCTCAACCGGATCACCGTCGACCCCTCCGACGCCTGGATCGGGCTGGTGGCCACCGGGTTCACCTACTACGAGGTACTCGACGCACTGCGGCGCCTCGGACTGTCGTCGGAACGAGACATCGAGGCCGCCGGCATCCGGCTGCTGCAACTGCGCATGCCGGTGCCGTTCAACGCGGAGAAGGTCCGCCATTTCGCCCGGGGACTCGACGAGATCGTGGTCATCGAGGAGAAGAACCCGACACTGGAGTGGCTGATCAAGGACGCCCTCTACGGCGGCGGCCACTATCCCCGGGTGCTCGGCAAACACCACGAGGACGGCCGGGTGCTGATGAAGTCGTGGGGACGCCTCGACGCCGATGCCATCATCGGCGGCCTGCGGGAGCGGCTGGCCATCCGACTGGAGGAGCGGCTGGCTCGTGTCGAGCCCGAGCCGACGGCCGAACGCAAACTCATCCCGCTGTCGGTCAACCGCACGCCGTTCTTCTGCTCCGGCTGCCCCCACAACTGGGGGACCAAGGTGCCCGACGAGTCACTCGTCGGGGCCGGCACCGGCTGCCACGGCATGACCCTGCTGATGGACGAAGAGCGGGTCGGCGAGTCGATCGGCATCACCGCCATGGGCGGCGAAGGGGCCCAGTGGATCGGCATGGCTCCGTTCGTCGAGACCGACCACCTGTTCCAGAACTACGGCGACGGCACCTTCTTCCACTCGGCCCAACTCGCGTTGCAGTACTGCATCGGCGCCGGAATGAACATGACGTTCAAGATCCTCTACAACGACACCGTCGCCATGACCGGCGGCCAGGACGCCGTGAATCAGCTGTCGATCCCGAATCTGGCCTCCGTGCTCCTCGGTTACGGGGTGGCCAAGGTGGTGGTGACCACCGACGACGTCGGACGGTACCGGGGTCGTGGCGGGATCGACCTGCCGTCGGGGGTGGGGGTTCATGATCGGGCCGACATCGTGGCCGTGCAGGAGGACCTGCGGTCGACGCCCGGCGTGACCGTGCTCATTCACGACCAGGCCTGTGCCGCCGAACTGCGTCGAGACCGGCGGCGGGGTCGGTTGACGATGCCGACCCGTCGGGTCGTGATCAACCACCGGATCTGCGAGGGATGCGGCGACTGCGGCGATGTGTCGAACTGCCTCTCCGTCCAGGCGATCGAGACCCCGTTCGGACGCAAGACCACGATCGATCAGGCGTCGTGCAACTTCGACGAGAGCTGCCTGCAGGGTGACTGTCCGGCGTTCATGACCGTCGAGGTCGGCGACGCCGTTTCCAGCGCCGCTGACGGCGGCGGAGTGACGGCCACCGGTTCGGTACCCGATCCCGTCGTGCCCGATGGCCTCGACCAGGTGCGCATTCGTCTGGCCGGAATCGGGGGCACCGGTGTGGTCACCGTGGCGCAGATCCTGTCGACCGCTGCGATGTTCGATGGCTGGGACGTGCGGGGCCTTGATCAGACCGGGCTCAGTCAGAAGGCCGGGCCGGTGGTGAGCGACATCGTGCTCGCCCGACCGGGCACGATCGCCTCCAACCTGGTTGGCGAGCGACAGGCCGATGTGATCCTCGGGTTCGACGCCATGGTGGCGCTGGCCGACGGTCCGGTGGGAGCCGCCGACCAGGGGCGCTCGACACTGATCGTCTCGACCCATCGCACCCCGACCGGCCGGATGGTGTCGCACCCCGACATCGCCTACCCCGACGATGAACTGCAGCAGCGCCTGTCGACCATCGCCGGTGATGACGCCGGCGAAGGTGACGGGGCCGGCGGCTTCAAGCACCGGGCTCACGCGCTCGACTCGGTGGCGTTGGCATCATCACTCACCGGAGCGGGCGCCGCCGCCAACATCCTCATGTTGGGCGTGGCG
>JAOUGG010000324.1 GCA_029857855.1 Acidimicrobiia bacterium
GTGGCCAGGCTCCTGGGCCTGGCCACGGTTGCGCTCACCATGGTCATCGTGGCCGTGGCGCTGACCCGGATCTCCTTCTACGTCGACGACAGCGGTCTCACGGCCCGTCGACTCTACGCCGCGGTCATCTCGATCTGGATCGCCATCGGCTTCGTGCTGGTTGCCGTGCGGCTCGTCGGCTTTCGTCGGGATGTGTCCTGGTTGACACCGGCCCTCGTGCTGAGCGCCGTCGGGGTCCTGGTGTGTCTCAACCTGGCCAACCCCCAGAGGCGAATCGCCGAGAACAACCTCGACCGCAACGAGGCCGCGATCATCTCGCACGTCCAGTACGGGCAGTTCCGAGGCGATGGTCGGGCCACGCTGGCCGACAATCTCGACCGGCTGTCACCGGAACTCGCGGCGCAGGTCGAACGGGAGCTCTGTCTGATGTACGGCGACGACGATCCGCAGGGCTCCGGCCTGTTCGGGTTCAACGCCGGCCGGGCCGGGGCAGCGGCGGCCATCGACCGCCTCTGTGGCTGAGGCCGCCGTCGAAACGGGCGCTCCCTGCAGCTAGGCCGGGACCTCGGACTGGTTCCAGGCGCCGTAGCCGCCGAGGATGTCCGAGACATCGCCGAATCCGGCCTGGCGGAGCGAGCTGGCGGCAACCGACGAGCGATAGCCACCAGCACAGAAGACCACGGTCGTCTTGTCCGGATCGAGTTCGCCCGCTCGGGCGGGGATCTGTCCGACGGGGATGTTGACGGCACCGGGGATCGTCCCGAGCTTGAACTCGCCCTGGTTTCGGACGTCGACCAGCTGCAGGTCACCGAGGTCGGCCCGACGATCGTCGAACTCCACCGCAGTGAGCCGCGAGGCCCGGCGGACCCGCTCGGGGGTTGCCTCCATCACCGTCAGCGGCGATCGGAGGTAGCCGACCACGCGGTCGAAGCCGATACGGGCCAGCCGGTTCTTGGCCTCGAGTTCGAAGCCGTCGTCGACGACCAGCACGATGTCGACGTCGGAGGGCACGACCGAACCGGCGAACTCGGCATAGCGGCCGTTGAGGCCGACGTTGATCGAGCCGGCCAGATGACCTCGGGCGAACTCCTCGGGGTCCCGCCCGTCGACGACCATGGCGCCGTCGGCGACGGCCTGGTCGAACTCGTCGAGCGTCAGGGCCGTCGGCATGGCCGTCTCGTCGAGCAGTTGTCGATCCTTGCGGTTCAGAATGGCGTCGTAGACGAAATAGTCGGGGGCAGGCGGCTGACCCTCGGTGACCAGATCGATGAACGTCTGGCGATCCGGGGCCAGGAGGGCGTAGTTGGTCTGCTTCTGCTCCCCCATCGTCGACCAGGTGTCGGTCGACAGGTTCTTGCCGCACGCCGAACCGGCGCCGTGGGCGGGATAGACCTTGGTGGCGTCGGGCAGGGGCATCAGCTTGTTGTGGAGGCTGTCGTAGAGCTTCTCGGCCAACTCGTCGCGGCTGAAGCCGATCGACGACAGCAGATCCGGACGGCCGACGTCACCGATGAACAGGGTGTCTCCGGTCAACACGCCGTAGGGGATCTCATCGTCGGCGCGCTCCCACACCACAATGCTGATCGACTCGGGGGTGTGACCCGGGGTGTGCAGGATCTCGAGCGTGATCTCGCCGAGCGAGATCTTCTCACCGTCGTCGAGCTTGCGGGAGGGGAACTCGGTCTGGGCGACCGACGAGAAGCCGATCTCGGCCCCGGTTGCCTCGGCCAGTTCGAGGTGACCCGACAGGAAGTCGGCGTGGAAGTGGGTTTCCAGCACGAGTTCGATCGTGAGGCCGGCCCCGGCCGCGTCGTCGACGTACTCGTTGATGTCTCGGCGGGGGTCGACGACAACGGCTCGGCCGGTCGTCTCGTCGCCGATGAGGTAGGAGGCGTGGGAGAGGCAATCGAGGTAGTACTGGTTGAATATCATCTGATTCTCATTTCTGGTGGGCCAGCATGCCGCCGGCCAGGTTTATGACGTCGCCGAAACCGCGGGCGATCAAGTACTCGGCGGCCTGAGCGCTGCGGCCGCCCGATCGGCAGAAGAGGACGACACGCCGGTTGGGGGCGAGTTCCGAGGCCCGGACGGGCAGGTCACCGAGTGGGATGTTGACCGAGTCGGGCAGCGTACCGGCCGCCACCTCGTCGGGCTCGCGCACGTCGATGAGCTGGACACCGTCGGTCAGGACGGAGCGATAGTCGGTCATCGGATGGTCGGCGTAGATGTTGACGTTGGTCATTGTGTCTCCCGGATGGTCGTGACGAGTTCGTAGTCGGGGCGGGGACGCTCGTCGATACCGAAGGCGATCGAATCGGACGGCGCAGTCGTTCCGGCGGTGATGACCGCAACGGCCTCGTGGGTCGATGCATGGATCCGGTCCATCAGATGATCCCACAGTCGGCAACGGCGCAGCACGTCCCGAACCGGACCCTTCACGCCCGACAGGTGGAGTTGGACGCCCAGCCGGTCGAGCTCCTCGACGATCTCACCCACCGTCTCGGCTCCGGTGGCATCGATGTCGTTGATGCCGGAGGCGTCGAGGACGAGTGCCCCCGGGGACGATTCGAGGGCCTGGATTCCGTGGGCGATCATCAGCTTCTTGACATGGTCGGCGTTGACGAACGAGACGGCGGCGTCGATGCGGATGATGCGGATGCCGTCGATCACCTCCGCGTCGTCGAAGCGCGCCACGTTGCGGTAGGTGGTGGTGTTGGGGACGTGGCCCAGCACAGCGGTGTGGGGCTTCGACATGCGGGCGAAGACGACCAGCATCGAGGCGACGACGGCGACACCGATCCCGGTCTCGATGCCGAGAACGAGCGTGGCCACGAAGGCGGTCACCAGGCCGACCAGGTCGGACTTCTTGACCACGGCGATGTGGCGCATCTCGGCGATGTCGACGAGCCCGATCACGGCGGCGATGATGATGGCGCCGAGGGCGGCGTTGGGAAGTGAACGGAACAGCGGCGTCAGAAAGGCGATGGTGGCAACGATGACGGCGGCCGTGATCAGCGAGGCCAGCGGTGTGCGCGCGCCGGCCGATTCGTTCACCGCGGTTCTGGAGAAGCCGCCGGTTACCGGATACCCGCCGAACAGACCGGATGCAACGTTGGCCGCTCCAAGCCCGATGAGCTCCTGGTTGGCCTCGACGTCGTAGCGGTGGCGGCGGGCGTAGACCTTCGCCACGGCAATCGACTCCATGAATCCGACGATGGTGATCACGAACGCCGTCGGCAACAGCGTGCCGACGAGCGAGCCGTCGAAGTTCGGCAGGGCGAAGGCGGGAAGCGTGTCGGGGATGTCCCCGACGACCTTGACACCACGATCCTGCAGGTCGAAGATCTCGACGGCGAGGATCGAGCCGAGGACGACCACCAGTGCGCCGGGGATCCGACGGGCCCACCGCTTCAGAGCGAACAGAACAACGAGGCTGGCCAGGCCGACGAGCAGTGTCGCCGTGTTGGTCGAACCGAGTTCGGCGAACACGCCGGTGACCGTGCCGAAGAAGCTCTCGGCCCGATCGGGCGAGATACCGAGAAGGTGCTTGACCTGGGAGAAGCCGATGATGATCGCGGCGGCCGCCGTGAATCCGACGAGCACGGAATGCGACAACAGATTGACGAGAAAGCCGAGCCGACCAACACCCATGACCAGATGCACGACGCCGACCATGACGGCCAGCAGGGCGGCAGCCGTGAGGTAGCCCGCCGTTCCCTCCTCGACGATCGGGGCGAGTGCGGCTGCGGTCAGCAGTGACACGATGGCGACCGGACCGACGGCGAGCTGGCGTGAGGTGCCGAACAGGGCGTAGGCCACGATCGACACGGTCGATGCGTACAACCCGACCTCGGGCGGAAGACCGGCCAGGAGGGCGTAGGCCATGGCCTGCGGGACGAGCATCGCACCGACCGTCAGACCGGCGGCCAGATCACTCCGGAGCCACGTTCGGTCATACCCACGTATCCATTGCGAGACGGGGAAGATACGTGCCAGCTCCATAATGACCGAATATACGGACATTTAGACGATTTGTCAACACGCCCTTCGACGCGCGACCCCGACCGCTGTTGAGCTAGGCCCGGCCCTTCAGCATCAGATTCCAGTACATGAAGGGCAGGCCGTACTTCTTGAGATACCACATGTCGCGACGGGGTTTGGTGGCATCGATCACGGGGAACGACGGCGCCGGCTGCGCCGAGTAGTCGAACTCGGCCAGCAGCATCTTCGAGCGCGAGGTCGTGAGCGGACAGGATGCGTAGCCCTCGTAGCGCTCGGTCGGATCCTTGCCCTCGAGCTGGCGAAGCACGTTGGCCGCGACGACCGGAGCCTGCTTGCGAATTGCCGCACCGGTCTTCGAGTTCGGTGTCGAACCTGCGTCGCCGAGCGAGAAGATGTTGGCGTACCGCACGTGTTGGTGGGTGTGCTTGTCGACTTCGACGTAGCCGGTCGGCTGATCGGTCGACAGCGGGCTGGACTTGACCCAGTCCGGCGCCGACTGGTGAGGCACGACGTGCATGACGTCGTAGGGAAGGGTGAAGTTGGCGCCGCCCTCGTTCATCGGCATGAACGTGGCCTTGCGACCGGCAACGTCGACCGACTCCAACTCGGCCTCGGTGTGGAGGTTGATGCCGTACTCCGCGATGACCTCGTC
>JAOUGG010000326.1 GCA_029857855.1 Acidimicrobiia bacterium
TCGACGTCGCCCTCGTCGGGATCGGCGAGCGAGACCGCGCGTGTCGGGGTCATCGGAACCGGGGTCATCGGCGCAAGCTGGGCGGCCCTGTTCGCGGCCGCCGGGATGACCGTCAGGGCATCGGATCCCGGTCCAGGAGAGTGGCCCTGAGCGGTGGGAGGTCAAACACGAGATCTACCGTGCCATCGACGTCGTGGCCCCGGCACGGGTGGCGGTCGCCTCGGCCGCTCACCCATCCGCATCAACACCGAACTGCCGGGCCATGTCACCAACCGGCTGCAGGCCGCGCTGTGGCGCGAGGCATACTGGCTCGTCGACCAGGCCGCGCCTTTTTGAAGCGACTGGACGACGACCCCGCCGGTTCGGACTAGCGGAGCACCCGGCCCGACATCGACGTCGGATCGATGCGAACCCAGATCGGCCGCCACTCGGCTTTGGCCCAGGGGATGAGTCCCAACTCGTCGAGTAGCGCTTCTTCGGCCCAGTTCTCGACCTTGCGGGCGACGCCCTGGACGACCACGCTCCACCCCGATCGGGACGCGGCGTCCCACTGGTCGACCTCGAAGCACACCTTCTGATTGTCGGCCGCGGCCGCCAGTTTGAGGCCGTCGAGTGTGCGGAACACGATGCCGCCCTCGTGCCATCGGAAGTTGACCGGAAGGGCGAGGATCTCATCGTCGACCATGAACGCGATGCGGCCGATGGGCGTCGATTCCATCAACCTGACACACTCGTCGTCGTCGATCACCCCCATCTTGGAGGTGATGTCGATGGCGATCGGCTCCGGATCTCTGGGTGGGGTCACGCGCTTGTCCTTTCCCGGTGTTCGCCTGTCATTGAACCTCCGGGCCGAGCGGGCCGACCAGGGGCCTTTGGCCCTAGGGCCGGTTGGCGGTGACCGGTAGTGTCCGCATCGGTTGGTCGTTGCGCCGTCCGGTCGGGGCTCACGACCGCACCACAGCCGAACCGATTGCGTCCACAAGGAGTGGCATGGCCGACACGACACCGCAGAACCGCGCGACCGACTCGATCACCGTCGACGGCAACGAGGCCGCCGCCCGCATCGCCCACCGGGTGTCGGAGGTGGTTGCCATCTACCCGATCACCCCGGCCTCGTCCATGGGGGAGCTTGCCGACACCTGGTCGCAGGCCGGGAAGACGAATCTCTGGGGTTCGGTGCCCGAAGTGGTGGAGATGCAGAGCGAGGCCGGGGCCGCTGGAACCCTCCACGGATCGCTGCAGGCAGGAGCGATGACGACCACGTTCACCGCATCGCAGGGTCTGCTGTTGATGATCCCGAACCTCTACAAGCTGGCTGGTGAGCTGCTGCCGGCCGTGGTCCACGTGGCCGCTCGGTCGTTGGCGACCCACGCTCTCAGCATCTTCGGTGATCACAGCGACGTGATGGCGGCCCGCCAGACGGGTATGGCGCTGCTGGCTTCCGGCTCGGTTCAGGAGGCCCAGGATCTCGCCTTGATCGCCCACGCCTCGACCCTGCGGTCCCGCGTGCCGTTCCTGCACTTCTTCGACGGTTTCCGGACCAGCCACGAGGTGGCGAAGATCGACGTCGTCGACGACGCGACGATTCGGGCCATGATCGACGATGATCTGGTGATGGCCCATCGCCTGCGGGCCCTCGACCCCGACACGCCGGTGATCCGCGGCACCGCCCAGAATCCCGACGTCTTCTTCCAGGCCCGTGAAGCGGCCAACCCGTATCACCTCGCCGTGCCCCACATCGTGGCCGCCGACATGGATCGATTCGGTGAACTCACCGGCCGCCGGTACCGGTTGTTCGACTACCACGGCCACCCGGAGGCGACCGAGGTGGTCGTCGTCATGGGCTCGGCGGCCGGTACGACGGTCGAGGCCGTGGACCGTCTCGTGGCCGACGGCCGCCGAGTCGGTGTGCTGACCGTTCGGCTCTACCGCCCGTTCAGTGTCGACGCGTTCGTGACCGCCCTGCCGTCGTCGACCCGCCGGATCGCCGTGCTCGACCGGACCAAGGAACCCGGCTCGGTCGGCGAACCGCTGTATCTCGATGTTGTGGCCGCGCTGGCGAGAGGCTGGACGGCCGCCACCGATGAGGCGACACCTCCCCTCGTGATCGGCGGTCGCTACGGGCTGTCGTCGAAGGAGTTCACGCCCCAGATGGCGATCACCGTGTTCGACCACCTGTCGGCCGAGCAACCCAGGCCGGAGTTCACCGTCGGCATCGTCGACGATGTCACCAACCTCAGCCTGCCCATCGCCGACGCCTGGCATGAACTGCCGTCGGTCCGTCGAGCCGTCTTCTATGGTCTGGGCTCCGACGGCACGGTCGGCGCCAACAAGAACACGGTGAAGATCGTGGGGGAGCACAGCGATCTCCACGCCCAGGGCTACTTCGTTTACGACTCGAAGAAGTCGGGTTCGACCACGGTGTCGCACCTGCGCTTCAGCCCCGATCCGATCCGATCCGCCTACCTGGTCAACGAGGCCGACTTCGTCGGTGTGCACTACTTCGGAGCCTTCGATCGCTATGCCGTGCTCGACGTCGCCGCGCCCGGTGCAACGGTGCTGATCAACTCCCCCTACGGAGCGGCTGAAACCTGGGACCGGCTCAACCGCGACACGCAGCAGGCGATCATCGACAAGGGCCTCACCGTGTACCTCGTCAACGCCTCGAAGGTCGCGGCCGACAACGGGCTGGGACGCCGGGTCAACACCGTGCTGCAGACCTGCCACTTCCACCTGTCCGGCCTGCTCCCGGCCGGCGAGGCGGTCGAGGCGATCAAGGCGTCGATCGCCAAGACCTACGGAAAGCGGGGTCGGCTGATCCTGGAGCGCAACAACGCCGCAGTCGACGCCGCCGTGGCGTCTCTGGAGCAACTCGCCATCCCGGCGGCGGTGACCGCAGAGCGGGGTCGGCCCCCGATTCTGTCGGCCGCGGCGCCCGACTTCGTGCAGCGGGTGACGGGCGCGATGATGGCGGGTGAAGGCGACCTGCTCCCGGTCAGCGCGCTCCCGGTCGATGGTTCCTTCCCACTCGGCACAGCCCGGTGGGAGAAGCGGGCGATCGCCTCGACCATCCCGATCTGGGACCCCGAGATCTGCATCGACTGCGCCCGATGCGCCCTGGTCTGCCCGCACGCCGCGATCCGGCTCAAGGTGGTCGGTTCCGACGACCTGGCCGACGCGCCGGCGTCGTTCCAATCGAAGGCCTGGAAGGACAAAGAGGCCGCAGCCGCCGGGATCGAGAAGCGGGCCATCATCCAAGTCGCCCCCGACGACTGCACCGGCTGCGGCGTTTGTGTCAGCATCTGCCCGGCCAAGAGCAAGGAGGAGGTGAAACACAAGTCGATCAACATGGAGCCCTACGCCGACCACGCCGAGGCCGAGCGGGTCAACTTCGACTATTTCCTGTCGCTTCCCGAACACGACCGGACGACGCTCCGGCTCGACACCCTCAAAGGGTCGCAGCTGGCCCAGCCGCTGTTCGAGTTCTCCGGAGCCTGCTCGGGGTGCGGCGAGACACCGTATGTGAAACTGCTGACCCAGCTCTTCGGTGACCGGATGGTGGTGGCCAACGCCACCGGCTGCTCGTCGATCTACGGCGGCAACCTCCCGACGACGCCGTGGACCACCAACGCCGATGGACAGGGCCCGGCCTGGGCCAACTCACTGTTCGAGGACAACGCCGAGTTCGGTCTCGGGCTGCGCCTCGGCATCGACAGCCACGAGGCGGCGGCCCGCCGCCTGCTGGCGGAGCTGGCCGATGCCATCGACTCCGACGAACACTCGAGAACTGTCGGTTTGGCCCAGGAACTCCTGTCGAACCCCCAGAGCGCCGAAGCCGACGTGGCCCGGCAACGAGAGGCGATGGCTCGACTCGAACGCTGGCTCCACGCCAATCCCGGGCCGACGGCCGACCGGCTGTCGTCGCTCGTGCGGTACCTGGTTCGTCGCTCGGTCTGGCTGATCGGCGGTGACGGCTGGGCCTACGACATTGGATTTGGCGGCGTGGACCACGTGCTCGCCTCCGGTCGTGACGTCAACATCCTGGTGCTCGACACCGAGGTGTACTCGAACACCGGCGGCCAGACATCGAAGGCGACGCCGCGGGGAGCGATCGCCAAGTTCTCGGCCGGTGGCAAGACAACAGCCAAGAAGGACATCGGGATGATTGCGATGGCCTACGGCGACGTGTACGTGGCCCATGTGGCGATGGGAGCCAACATGACCCAGACGGTGAAGGCGTTCACCGAGGCGGCGGCCCACCCGGGTCCGTCGATGATCATCGCGTACAGTCCGTGCATCGCCCACGGCATAGACATGGCCGACATGATGGGTCATCAGAAGATGGCTGCCGACAGCGGCTACTGGCCGCTCTACCGCTTCGATCCCAGTCGGGAGTCGATCGGCGATCACGCCCTCTACCTCGACAGCCGGAAACCGTCGATACCGTTCCGGGAGTTCGCCATGACCGAGGCCCGTTTCTCGATGCTGGCCCGGGTGAACCCGGGGGTGGCCGACGATCTCCTGACGTTGGCGCAGCGCGACATCGACGACCGCTGGCATCTCTACGAGCAGATGGTCGAGGTTGAGCGGACGGCCCGTTTCGGGCAGCTCGACGATTCCGACGATTCCGACGATCCCGATCCACCC
>JAOUGG010000327.1 GCA_029857855.1 Acidimicrobiia bacterium
GTCGCATGCCGAACGGCACCAGAACGCCGGCGTCGACCTGATCATCGCCCAGGGCTACGAGGCCGGCGGCCACACCGGTGAGATCGGCTCCATGGTGCTCATTCCCGAGATCGTCGACGCGGTCGACATCCCGGTGCTCGGTGCAGGTGGTATCGGTCGGGGCCGTCAGATGGCTGCCGCCATGGCGCTCGGGGCCCAGGGGGTGTGGTGCGGGTCGGTGTGGCTCACCACCGACGAGGCCGAGACCCATCCTGTCGTGAAGGAGAAGTTCCTGGCCGCCTCGTCGGCCGACACGATCCGCTCCCGGTCGCTCACCGGCAAACATGCCCGGATGCTGCGGTCGGCGTGGACCGAGGAGTGGGAGCGGGAGGACACCCCGGATCCGCTGGGCATGCCGATGCAGCCGGTGCTGACGGCCCGTGCCCAGCGCCGGATCGCCCGGGCCGCCCACACGTCGGGCTCGGGAGCCGAGAAACTGGCCAACTACTTCGTCGGGCAGATCGTCGGCACCATGAACCAGCGGAAGACGTCGGCTCAGGTCGTGTTCGAGATGGTCGAGGAGTTCATCGAGGCCGTCGAGGGTCTCCAGGCTCAACTCGATCTCTGATACTCGGACCTTACGATTCTGTGTGACGGAGTCGTCAGAGGTTGCACGATGACCTTGTATTCAGGTTTACTGTTGACGCGGTGTTAGGTATACCTAATAGACCTGGCCAATAGAGCTGATTGAGAGGTTCCAATCCATGCTCGTGAACTTCGTCATCGGCCTTCGAGAGGGATTGGAGGCAGCCCTGATCATCGGCATTCTCGTCGCCTATCTGGTCAAGTCCAGTCGTCACGACCAGCTGCGCTGGGTGTGGCTCGGAGTCGGTCTGGCCATCGGTCTCAGTGTCGCCATCTGGGCCGTGGTGACCGCCACCGCGTCGGAGTTGACCGACCGGGGCGAAGAGATATTCGCCGGCGTGCTGTCGATCGTGGCGGTCTGCTTCGTCACCTGGATGATCCTCTGGATGCGGAGCGCGGCCAGAACCATGCGAGCCGAACTCGGCGGCAAGCTCGAGGCGGCAATGGTGGCCGGTCCCGTCGCCGTCGCTACTACGGTGTTTCTGGCCGTGGCCCGCGAGGGCATCGTGACGGTGCTGTTCCTCTGGTCGTCGATGCGCGTGTCCGGAGGCGGCGTGCTACCGACACTCGGGGCTGCTGCCGGCTTGGTCGCAATGTCACCTCGACCACCACACACCGCGACTGGGCCGTCCTCAATCCGCAACACCCCGGCGGCTGGCGTATACCTATCTCGGAGGAGCACCGCCAGCAGGCTCAGTGGAGCAGCGTCTGCTCCGTGGCCCGTGAAGCCCGACACGTCGCCACTCACAGCCGATTTGGCAATGGGACCTCTGCCTCTGCCCACGGCGTCGATCCCGCATTGATATTGAATGTACAAGCGAGCACGTGGTGCCCGAACACAATGGATCTGACATGCTGAGCGGCAAGACATCGGGATTTGGCTCGTCGTCACGGGCTCGCTCCAAGCGAGCCTCACCCGAACGCGACCAGCCGCACCGCCCGCGTGACTTCCCGGGAAGATCGTATCGATTCGACACACCACTCCGCGACAACATCGCGTGCTCCGCAGCTACTCGGAGCGGCGTTCCTGTTGCAGGCCATTGGCTCGGCGGTGAGCCGACCGGTACTGGCGCCAGTTGATCTACTCGCCAACTCAGCACCCGACTACACGGCAGCAAGGATGGCCGACATCGCCACCTATGAGTGGCGAGACCCGGCGCGGTTCCAGGCATCGGCCTATGCTCCAACAACAACGCCGAGAGGAGATCTCGAACATGCCCAGATTCGATGCGGTTGGGATTATCGCCACCAATATGGTTGAAACGCTGGCCTTCTACCGGCTACTCGGCCTCGACATACCCGAAGCTGCCGACTACGGAAGCCACGTCGAAGTTACGATCCTCGACGGATTCCGACTCATGTTCGACACCATCGAGGTGATCGAGCGATTCAGCACCTACACGCCGTCATTGGAAGATCAAGGCGTCGGCTTCGCTCTCCGATGCGACAGTTCCTCAGAGGTGGACAGCCTGTACGCAAAGATCACCGCCGCAGGCCACCACGGCAGAGAAGAACCGTTCGACGCATTGTGGGGCCAACGATATGCGACCGTCCTGGATCCGAACGGCAACCCCGTCCACCTCTATGCCCCGCTTGATCAAGCCAGCACCGACGGTTGACGTTCGGCTGACGATTGCGGTGACCGGCCGACGGTAGTGTTCGGCGACATCGCTGTTGCCCGCGTCGGAGTTGGTCTCAGCAGAGCTATCAGCGGCATGTTGCGTTGACTGATCGGCTCGTTGCCCGGCGACAGGTTTGGCGGCCGGAACACAGCGGGCGTCCCCTCGTCGGCACCGGGACTTCTACCAGCTGATCTGTTCACAGCCGACGTGGCTCTCCGGCTCCACCTGCAGGGTCGCGTGGTCTATGCCGTAGGTCTCGGCCAGGAGATTGCGGGCCTGGTCGAGAACCGAATGGGGATCGCAGCCGTCGACGGTCATCAGGTGGGCTGACGCCGCTTCCATCTCCGAGGTCAGCGTCCAGACGTGGAGGTCGTGTACGTCGAGTACCCCGTCAAGAGCACTGAGGTCGCTTCGGAGTCGTTCGAGATCGACATGCTGGGGCGCGGCCTGGAGCAGGATCCGCACCGCATTGCGGCCCAGACGCCAGGTGCGGGGCAGAATCCAGAGCCCGATCAGGGCGGCGATCAGCGGATCGGCCCACCCCCAGCCAAGGAACCGCATCATCAGCGCGGCGATGATGACCCCGACCGAACCGACGGTGTCGGCCAGAACCTCGAGGTAGGCCCCCTCCAGGTTGATCGACTCGTGCGCACCCTCCCGCAACAACCAGAAGGCGACCAGGTTGGCCAACAGGCCGACCACGGCAACGACCAGCATCGGTCCGTCGAGTACGTCGGGCTCGGAGCGGAGCCGACCGGCAGCCTCGATGAGCACCCAGATCGCCACGGCGAACAGCAGCAGTGCGTTGACGAACGCGGCGAGAATCTCCAGCCGGTACAGGCCGAAGGTATGGCTCGTTTCTGCATTGCCGTTTCGCTCGAACCGATTCGCCAGTTGAATCGCCGCCAGAGCCATCCCGAGGCCGATGACGTCGGTCAGCATGTGACCGGCGTCGGACAGCAGGGCCAGGGAGTTGGTCAACCACCCGGTAACGGCCTCGACCAGGAAGAACACGGCGATGACAGCGAAGGAGACCTTCAGCCGCCCGAGGTGGCGTGCGCCAGCTCGAAGGCTGGGCGCATGGCTGTGGCCATGCCCTCCGTGACGGTGCGGGGTTTCCGATTCGGGTGCGATGCTTCCAGTGTAGAAGGCGCTACCGGTCGGGTTCGCAGTTGTGGCAGTACCCGTGCAGATCCAGACTGTGATTGGTCGGTGTGAAACCGGCGGCGGCCGCAGCCTGGGCCAGCTCGGCGTCGACCAGCGCTTCCAGCTCGTCATCGAGGTGGACGTCCTGCAGGGAACCACAGCTCACACAGACCAGATGATGGTGGTGGTCGACGAGCGGCTCGGCCAGTTCGAAGTGGGCGTGATCGGCGGAACCGGCGATCCTGCTGATGACGCCGCATCGCTCGAGAACCTCGAGGTTTCGGTAGGCCGAACTCTGGGGGAGTTCGTCGGAGTGGGAGGAGATCTGGGGGAGGGTAACCGGCCGGGCGACTCGGGCCAACGTCTCGACGAGGTGCCGTCGACCCGGGGTATAACGGTGGTCGTGGCGCTCCAGCCGGCGGGCCACGGCGGCGTGGAGGTCGACCATCGTGTCGTCGTCGGCCTCCGCCTGTCGCCGGCCGGGCGCCGAGCGAGAGGACGGGCTGGTTGGCGCACCCATTTGGACAGCATATCCTCGCCGGCCTTCGGTGTGAATGAGACTCATTCTCACTAACGTGAGGGCGTGTCGTCTTCGACCATCCTGCCGCCTGCGCCGGGCCGCCTCGCTCCTGTGCTCCTCGTTCCTGTTCTCCTCGTTGCTGTTCTCATTGCGCTGCTTGCTGGGTGTGGCTCCACCGATTCCGGCGGTTCGGTCGATGTGGCGGACGGTGGAGCCGATGCACCTTCGGGCACCGTGCTCGTCACCACCAGCATCTGGGCCGACGTTGTGGCCAACGCAACCTGCTCGCCCCAGGGTGCCTTCCCACCGCTGATTCCGCCGGGGGCCGATCCCCACGAGTACCAACCGTCCATCGCCGATGCGGAGGCGATGGAGGAGGCATCGGTGATCATCGCCAACGGCGGCGGGCTGGAGGAATCGCTGGTGTCGCTTGTCGATCAGGCCGAATCCGACGGCGTCACGGTGATTCGACTCACCGAGGCCATCGGAGCGACAGCAGATGACCCGCACCTGTGGCTGGACCCGACGATCACCATCGAGGCGACACGGCTGGTGGCCGATGTCCTCGCGGGGGAGGAGATCGACGGTGCCGTCATCAACGACTGCAGCGACCGATACATCGCGACCCTCGAGTCGCTCGATTCCGAACTGGCCGATCGGGTCGCCACCGTCGACGAGGATCACCGAAAGCTCGTCACCAATCACGACGCCCTCGGCCCCTTCGCCGAT
>JAOUGG010000328.1 GCA_029857855.1 Acidimicrobiia bacterium
GCGGGGGCCGTTTCAGCTGAGCGAGACGTCACGACCCGACACCACCCGTCCGATCACGGCGGTCGGCTCCGGGATGCGCTCTCGAACCTGGTCGACCTTGTCGGCGGCGACCACGGCCACCATGCCTATGCCGAGGTTGAGGATCTGATGGGCCTCCACCCGGTTCAATCCGCCCTGGGCGACGAGCATGCGGAACAGCGGCGGCCACGTCCACGAGGACGTGTCGATCACGGCGCCGCACCCGTCGGGCAGGACCCGGGGGATGTTGTCGATCAGCCCGCCACCGGTGATGTGGGCCAGACCGTCGATGAGGTCGGCCCCGAGCGCCGGTAGTAGCGGATACAGATAGCTCCGGTGCGGTGCGACGAGCGCCTCGCCGATCGAGCGCTGCTCGGCGCCGGGGCCGGCTCCGGCCCAGCCCCCGTCGGTGTCGACGGGCAGGGGTTCGGACAGATCGGTCCCGGAGAAGACCTTGCGGGCCAACGAGTAACCGTTGGTGTGCAGGCCCGAGGACCGAAGGCCGATCAGCCGGTGGCCGGGTCTGATCGAGGATCGGGGCAGGAGTCGGGCCCGCTCGACGACGCCGACCATCGTGCCCGACACGTCGACCGCACCCGAGGCGAGAACGTCGGGCATCTCGGCGGTTTCGCCCCCGAGCAGCACGCAGTCGGCGGCCCGGCAGGCAGCCGACATTCCGTCGACGATCCGTCCAACGACCTCGGGGTCGAGCGACGCCGCGGCCACGGTGTCGAGGAAGAACAGTGGCCGAGCCCCCTGGACGAGGACGTCGTTGATCCCGTGGTTGACGATGTCGGCGCCGATCGACTCCCACGAGTCGAGCTGGTCGGCCAGAATGGTCTTGGTGCCGACGCCGTCGGTGGAGGCGACAAGGAGCGGATCGTCGAGGCCGCTAAGGGAACCGAGGTCGAAAACACCGCCGAAGGAGCCGAGACCCGATACGACCCGGCGATCGTGCGTGTCGCCGACCGACTGGGCGATCCGCCGGTTGACCTCGGCCGCGGCGTCGAAGGAGACACCGGCCCGGGCATAGGCGTCGCGGGGAACGTACCGCCAGCCGATGTCGGTGCGGGCGAACAGCTGATCGCCGACCAGCTGGGAAACCACCCGGTAGACCTTTGTCAGCGCTTCGGTCAGATCGCCCCCGGTCGCGGTGACCGACAGGACCCGTCCCCCGGAGCTCACGACGCTCCCATCGTCGGCGATCCTGGTGCCGGCGTGGATGATCGACACATCCGCCGGGCACTCGACGTCCGGAATCGGGATGTCGGAGGCGGGCGATGCCGGGTAGCCCCTGGCTGCGACCACGACGGTCGCGGCCGTCTGGCCGCTCTGGCGCTCGATACGGACCTCGTCGAGCCTGCTCGACGCCGCGGCGTCGAGCAGGTCGAGCACATCGCCCTTGATGAGCGGCAGCAGGACCTGGGCCTCGGGATCGCCGAACCGGCAGTTGTACTCGATCAGCTTCGGGCCGTTGTCGGTCAGCATGATGCCGGCGTAGATGATGCCGACATAAGGCGTGCCCTCGGCGATCATCCCGTCGACCACCGGCTGGAGGAAGGTCTTGGCCAGGTCGTCCTCGATCGCCGCCTTGTCGGGAACCGGGGCGAACGCGCCCATCCCGCCGGTGTTGGGGCCGGTGTCGCCCTCCCCCACTCGTTTGTGATCCTGCGCCGAGCCCAGCAGGATGAACTGACGTCCGTCGGCGATACCGAACAGGCTCAGCTCCTCCCCCTCGAGCCGTTCCTCGAGCAACACGGTTGCGCCTGCTTCCCCCATGGTGCGCTCGGCCAGCAGGTCGTAGATGGCCCGCTCGGTCTCGACCCGATCCTCGGGAACGATCACGCCTTTGCCGGAGGCCAACCCGTCGGCCTTGACCACCACGGGCTTGGCGAACTCGTCGACCCAGTCGACCGCCTCGGCCACATTCGTGAACGGGGCGCAGACCGGACCCGGAATGCCGTAGCGGGCGGCGAACGACCGGGCGAACGACTTCGAGCCTTCCAATTGGGCGGCCGCGGCCGACGGCCCGAAACAGCGGATGCCGGCCGCGGTCAGGGCGTCGGCGATTCCGGCCACGAGCGGCACCTCGGGTCCGACCACCACCAGATCGACGCCGTGATCAATGCAGAAGGCGACGACGGCCGCATGGTCGGCGACGTCGAGCTCGACGTTGTGGTCGGCGGTGCCCGCATTGCCGGGGGCCACATGGAGACGGTCGAGCAGCGGTGAGGCCAGAATGGCCCGGCTCAGGGCGTGTTCCCTACCGCCCGATCCGATCACCAGCACGGAGATCTTGTTCACGAACTATCCCTTCGTCTCATCGCCGCGCCGAACAATTTCATCCAATGACACCGTCGAAACGCTTCTTGCTGGTGGTGAGCGACAGCTGGATCGGCATCGGATAGTCACCGGTGAAGCATGCGTTGCAGTAGCCGTCGTCGCGGCCGAGCGCCTTCATCATCCGCCCGACCGACAGGAATCCGAGGCTGTCGGCGCCAATATGGTCGCAGATCTCGGGCACGCCGAGCTGGTGGGCGATGAGCTCGTCGTAGGAGCCCATGTCGACCCCGAAGAAGCAAGGGTGGGCGATCGGCGGGCAGGTGACCCGGACGTGGACCTCGGTGGCCCCGGCCTCGCGAATCAACCGGACCAGCGGACCCGAAGTCGTTCCCCGGACGATCGAATCGTCGACGACGACGACCCTTCGGCCCTCGATGTTGGCCGGAAGCGTGTTGAACTTGAGGGCTACTCCCTGGCGTCGCAACTCGTCGGTCGGTTCGATGAACGTGCGACCGATGTAGCGGTTCTTGACGAATCCCTCGTTGTAGGGGATGCCCGACACGTTGGCGAATCCGATCGCGGCCGGCATCGAGGAGTCCGGCACCGGGATCACGACGTCGGCTTCGGCCGGGTGCTCGCGGGCCAGCTCCTCACCGAGGTTCTGACGGGCCTGATGCACCGACAGGCCGTCCCAGGTGGCATCAGGGCGGGAGAAGTAGATGTGCTCGAACGTGCACCGGGCCTGGTTGGTCTTGGGCTCGAGCGCCTGGTAACTGCGGGCGATGCCGCTCTGCAGGACCACGATCTCACCCGGCTTGACCTCGCGGACGTCGGAACAGCCGACTGTCTGCAGGGCGCCCGTCTCCGACGCGGCCACGTAGCCGCCGGTCGGCAGCTTCCCGACCGACAACGGACGGAATCCCCACGGGTCCCTGGCCACGACGATCTTGGTGCCCGACAGGACGACCACGCAATAGGCCCCCTCCCATTCGGGCATGGTCCGGGCCAACCGGTCCTCCCAGCTGTCGCCCTCGGTGGCGGCCAGCATGAGCGCCAGCACCTCGGAGTCCGACGACGACTGCAGACCGGCGCCCCGCTCGAGCAGCTTCTGCCGGAGCCGGTCGGCGTTGGTCAGGTTGCCGTTGTGGGCCAGCGCCAGCGGACCGTGCATGGTCTCGACGACATAGGGCTGCACATTCCGTTCGCTGTTGGACCCGGTGGTCGAGTAGCGGGTGTGGCCGATGGCGAGCGAGCCCTCCAGCGGATCGAGCGTGCCCGGCTTGAACACCTGGCTGACGAGGCCCTGGTCCTTGTGCACCCGCACGGCCCGGCCGTCGGAGACGGCGATGCCGGCCGCCTCCTGGCCCCGATGCTGCAGTGCATAGAGCCCGAAAAAGGCCAACCGGGCGGCGTCGCCACCCTGGGTGGCGACTGCCAGCACACCGCACTCTTCTCCGGGCCGATCGTCTCGGAGTTCGACGCTGCTCACTGACTACCGGCGGCGCCGAGAATGTCGGCATCGCCGTCGAGCACTCGCCGGGCCGCCGCCTCCTGATACGCCACGACCCGTTTCCGGAGTGCGTCGTCGTGGGTGGCCAGGATCTTGGCTGCGGCCAGTGCCGCGTTGGCGGGCTCCAACGCCACCAGCGGCGCAACGCCCGGCGGTGTACGCAGGCTCGACAGCACGTCGAGACCCGCGAAGGAGTCGGAGCGGGGTGGGCAGGCGATGACCGGAGCGGCGACATTGGCGTCGCTGAGCCCGGACAGGGCGTCGCTCATCCCGGCGACCGTGATGAACACCGTTGGCTCACCGTCGCCGTCGTATCCCTGCAGGAGCGACAGCACGTGTTCGGGTACCCGGTGGGCCGACCCGACCCGGCGGATCGTCGGCACCTCGAGCTTCTCGAGGACCGCCGCGATCTTGTCGACCCACTCGGAGTCACGCGGCGACCCGGACAGAATGACAACCTTCATGTGTGACTGACCCCCATACTCTGCTCCCAGGGTTTGGTGTGTGCGTTACCCCGTGAGGGGCTCGGACGAAGGGTGGTCGTTCAGATATCGGGTGATGTTGGCTTCGACCCGGGGCGCGATCGGGTGCTCCCCCGGCTCGAATGCCAGGCCGGTGAGGGCCTGGTAGAGCTCGACGTAGCGGTCGGTGGTGGCCTGCCAAACCTCGGCGTCGAGTTCCGGTGGCGGACCGTCGCCCCGGTAGCCGACCTCCTTCAGGGCCAGGCGGACGGGCTCCTTGTCGAAGCTCTCGGGGCCCTTGCCCTCGGCCAGACGCTGCTCCAGCGACTCGTTGTCCCAGAACCGCGACGAGTCCGGGGTGTGGAC
>JAOUGG010000329.1 GCA_029857855.1 Acidimicrobiia bacterium
ATGGCCCGATCTGAGTAGAACACTTTGGCCCAGCCGGGAGGGGCCTGAGCGGTTGCGCTGCCCGGAAAGTTGCCGGAGCTGACGATCAGGTGCTTGACCCGGTCAGGGTGGCGTAGTGCAAGCTGGATCGCCGCTCCGGTTCCGGCCGAGACGGCGATCACGTCCACGGCGTCGAGCTCGAGATGATCGAGCAGAAGCGCGAAGGCCTCGGATTGGGCGGCCACCGTTGCCCGCGGCGGCATGGCCGATCCGAGATAGCCGAATCGTGAGGGAACGATCACCCGGCGGTCGCCGGTCAGATGTTCCACCGATGCCAGACCGCCGTCGAAACCGTGGAAGATCCCGTGACTGACGAGCAGCGGCTCGCCGGATCCGGTGTCGGTGAACTCGACGGATCCGAACCTCGTCTGAATCACGGATCGGTGGAGCGAGGCCAGGCGTTCCTCGGCCCGCCGGAGATCACGTCGGTAGCGGCGCACGGTGGCCCGCCCACCAATCACAGCTGCGATCAACGCGATCGCAGCAAACGTACGGTTGGCCATGCCATCAGCGTGATCGAGAGCCACCGGACAAGACAGGGGCGAAGGTCACGAGCTGTCGGCGAGCCCGTCCGGGGCGACGCCTGCCACCGAGCGGGTCGCAACCTCACCCAGGACGAGTGGGCGCCGCTACATGCCGGAGGACATGCCGTACCGACCAACCTGCCCGGAATGGCCCGCCTCCTGACGGTTCATAGCCGGGTTCGATCGCAGCCGCCCTCGTGTTGCCACAACAACCACGAGTGCGGTCACGAGGTAGAGGCTCAGTTTGATCGCATCGAACCGTTGAAGAAGCGACGGATCGAAAAGGGTCGTTTCATCGGTGAACAGTGTCGTGTAGTGGTTCCCGGCCGCATGAAAGAACACGGCCGGCATGACACCACCGGCTGCGCTGCGGGTCAGCCAGGTCATGATGGGGCTGAGGGTGATCGTGATCCCGTAGAGGACGGCAATCGACTGGTCACCGCCGGTCCAGGAGTCGACGAGGAAGAGCGGCAGATGCCAGGTTCCCCAGACGACGCCATGGAGTGCGGCTGCGACCAGCGGATGGAATCGCTTCATCAGCGCGGGAACGGCGACGCCCTGCCAGCCGAACTCCTCAAGGGCGCTGCCCAGCCAGAACACGAGCCAGACGTTGACGGGCGCTGCCGCCACGGCCCAGTACCAGGGCGGGTCACTCGAGAGGGTGACAGAGCCGATGAACGTCCGGTAGGCGGCCACGTGGACAAGCGCAATCACGAGCGGAAGGGCAACGCTGCCGATGAGGACCCACCGGACACGGCGCCGAAGCCCGATGACATGCCTGATCCAGTTCATCGCACCACCCGCCCGTTTCGCCACCGCCACGGCGGCCAGGAGCGGGCCGTAGGCGCCGCCGATGATGATCAGCGGCTCCCAGTCTTCGAGACTCGGCCACACGATGGCCGTCCCCCACACCGCCCAGCTCCAGACGAACGCCAACAGGTAGAACCGGATTGCCGTCCCCACGCCGCCGGCAACCACCTCGGGAGGCGTCTCGGGTCCCACCCTTGCGTCGTGAACGGCCATGGGACCAGTGGATCCGAGATGGATGGGCCCTGGTAGGGACCTTTGACCAATCAACGCAGGAGCAGGCTCGACCGTCGGAATGAACCCGCCGGCCGCCGGTTTGCCTGCCGTTCGCGGGCGCAAACGACCGAAACTGGTCGTTTGCGCCCGTAATCGACCCGACCGTCGGCGCCTACCGCTCGATGGTGGTGCAGTCCAGTTGCAGCCAGTTGTAGAAGACGTCGCAGTAACCGTTGATCTCGAACCGTACCCGCTCGACCGGGGCGAAGCGGAAGACGGTTGCCGTCAGGTTGGCCAGCAGCGCTTCGCTGCCGCAGCTCGTCGACGCATTGGGGATGGTCGAGCGGATGTCGCGGAAGTCGACGATCAGTAGACCATCGGATCGGAGGTTGATCGACCGGATGGATCCGGCGGTCGCCGACGAGAACCACGAGGATGCGCCCTGGGCCTCCTCGGCTGCGGTCGGTCCGGCGACCAATTGGTCGAGCGCGTACCGGATCGGGGCGATGACGCCGGTCGCGTCACGGAAGTACCCGGTCACCTCCCCGCAGTCCGAACCGTCGCCGGTGCTGAAGAAGACCTTGACGTTGGGGGAGGCCGTCGGATCGGGGTCCGGTGGTGGCGTCGGTTCCGGATCCCACCGGTGGGCGACATCGACCACCAGTCGCGACCCGGCGCCCGGGCCGGTCAGGGTGAACACCCTGAACGGCAACCTGGCCCGAACGCCGAGTCCGATCTGTGTCTCACCCTCGAAGGTGCCGAGGAACGCAACCTGACGGAAGGTGTCATACCCGCCGACGGCCAGGGCCTCGCCACGGTCGGCCGGCTGGTAGGTTGCGTTGCCGTTGTCGTCGTGGGCCGGGCGACGAACCCTGACCTCCAGCCGGGCACCACCACGGAGCGGCACCACGCCGCCCCGTCCGTCCTCGATGACCTGATCGACGTACTGGACGGTGTAGCCCGGTGCGGGCCCGTCGAGGTCGACGACCAGACGATCGAAGCACGGATGCCGGCCCGACCGGAGATCGACGATGCGGGACGGCGCTGTGTCGGTTGCCGTCGCCTGCTTCGGCAATGAACCCCACGGATTCGAGCAGGTCGTGGTGGCGTCCACCGGCGCAGTGGTGGCAAGAGTGGCGAACATCACCGCCAGCACCAGCAAGGGGGTCAATCGGCGTAGAATCCTGGGAGCCATCGGTGGTCACCTCCGTTCTTTGATCGTCCTCGGTGGCCATCGATCGCTCAAGAGTCGAAAGTCCTCGATCCTCAAGGCAACCGAGCTACCAGCGCCTCCACAGCAGGATCGTGACGCAGACGGCGATGATCCCCGCCAGTACCTGGCCCCGCTCAGCGATTCGGCTGACGTCGACGGCTGGTTTCCACTCGACCTTGCCGTCGCGGACCTCGTAGACGCCGACCGGTTGCGCTCCCATGCCGAAGCCGCTGCCGAAGCCGCGACCTTGGCTTTCCTCCTTCCCCTCACCTTCGGTTCCTTCACCGGCCCCACCACCGGCCCCGCCCCTCACCCGGGCGACGGGGATGATCGTCACGCCGTCGACCTGGTAGGCATCGCCGAACGCCCGCTTCACAGAGAGGGCGTCGCGGGTACCCTTGATGTTGTCGAACACGGATTCCTTCGTCTCCTCGGCCAGATCGGTCATAGCCGTACCTCCATCTCGTCGACGCATCTCGTCCTGGTCGGAGCATCTCATCGACTGTCTTGGCGTTGCAGGGGCGAAAGACTCTTTCGACGATCGGGGCCGCGACTTGCCAGCGCGGCCCCGCAGGCAACACAATGAGGGGGCGTCAGCGGCGCAGACGGTTCCGATCGATCGCGCAAGATGGTGGGTTGTCAATGAGGGAGACAGACGCCGAGACCACCGGCAACGAGCACGGTCAGGTCGACGCGCTCGATGCCTGGGCCATGATCGAGTCGTCGCCGGACGGGATGCTGCTCGCCGATGAAAACGGCCGGATCCTCGTCGTCAACACCCGGATCGAGAAGCTGTTCGGCTATGACCGTTGCGAGCTCGTCGGGCGACCCGTCGAGGATCTCATGCCGACACGACATCGCCGGCCTCATCTGGCACATCGGATCCGCTATCGGGCGGCGCCGGCCGTTCGGGCCATGGGTGAGGGCCTCCCCCTCTCGGGTTTGCGGCGAGACGGTTCCGAGTTCCCCATCGAAGTCTCACTCAGTCCAATCGACCGCGACGGCGAGTTGCGGGTCGTGGCCACGGTTCGCGACATCAGCAACCGGCTGGCCGTCGACGCCCACATTCACGCCGTGCTCGACATGGTGCACGCGGCCACCGACGGCGTGTTCATGATCGATCCCGACACCCTCCGCTTCGAGTATGTGAATCGGGGCGCCGTCGAACAGCTCGGATACAGCGAGGACGAGCTGTTGACAATGACCCCGCTCCACATCAAACCGGAGCTCAACCGGGCCTCGTTCGCCCGGTTGCTGGAACCGTTGCTGAGCGGAGTCGTCGATTCCCACACCTTCACGACCGTGCACCGTCGGAAGGACGGCACCGACGTGCCGGTCGAGACCATCCTCGAATATCCGGCGGCCCGCCGCCCCGGCGAACGGCGGCTGCTGGTTGCCCTCGTTCGCGACATCTCGGAGCGGCTCGCCGCGGACCTGGCGTACCGCAAGACCGTCGAGGCCTTTCAGGCCGCCTTCCACGGGGCACCGGTACCGGTGGGTCTGGCCACCATCGACCGCGATGGGGTGCACCTGTCGAGCGTGAACGAGGCCTGCAGCCTTCTGCTCGGTTACGGCGCCCGCGAGCTCATCGGTCGCGATGTCCGGGATCTGGTGGTCGACAGCGACCGGGGCCGGATCACCGCTCTGGCCGGTAGGGCGATGGCCGGGGAGGTGACCGAGGGGTCGTTTGAGACACAACTCGTCCGGGCCGACGGGTCGTCGGTGCCCGTCTGGGCTCACAGTTCGATCCTCGAAGCCGACCCCGATGAGCCGACGACGGTCCTCATCCACGTCATCGATCTGACCGAACGACAACGTATCGAGGGTGAGCGTGAAGG
>JAOUGG010000330.1 GCA_029857855.1 Acidimicrobiia bacterium
GGGCCGAGGGCCGTCCCGAGGTGGGATCCATCACCCGGATCGGCAACCGGGAGGCCCGGGAGCTGTTCCCGCCGCTGCGCCACGGGGTCGACGCCCTCCGCATCGAAGGGGCCGCCCGCGTCGACGGCCGGCTGCTGAGTGAGGCGATGCTCGACGCCGCGCCGGTCAAGCGCATCGAGGTGAGGTCGGGCGCCGCAACCTTGACCGTCGACGACGGCCTGGTGACCGGAGTCCGGATCGACGGCGACGACCTTGCCGCCGACCGGGTCGTCGTGGCCGGCGGCGCGTGGACCAACGAGTTGCTGGAGCCGGTCGGTCCCGGGTTGTCGGTCGACGTCGAACCGCAGAAGGGTCAGATCGTGCACCTCCGCGTCGATGCCGATACGAGCGCCTGGCCGGTGGTGATGCCGGTCGGGCTCCAGTATCTGGTCGGGTTCGACGACTCCCGGGTGGTCGTGGGCGCGACCAGGGAAAACGATTCGGGATTCGACACCCGGGTCACGGCCGGCGGGCAGGTCCAGGTGCTGGAGGCGGCCCTCGCCATCGCCCCCGGACTGGCCGACGCCGAGATCATCGAGACCAGGGTCGGGCTTCGTCCGCTGGCTGCCGGGTTGCCGACGGTCAGCCGTCACCCAGAGGTCGAAGGGCTCGTCGTTGGCACCGGGCTCGGAGCCGGAGGGTTGACGATGGGCCCGCTGTGCGGACGGCTGCTGGCCGAGATCGCGCTCGACCGGCAGCCGTCGTTCGACGTGACCGCCTACCGCACCTAACGGGACGCCTCAGGCGTACAGCGCCTCGATCTCGTCCGCGTAGTGGGCGTGGATGCCGCGCCGCTTCAGTTTGGAGGTGGGAGTGAGCAGTTCGGTGTCGGGCAGCCATTCCTCGCCCAGGATCTTGACCTTCTTCACCCGCTCGGCGTTGTTGAACCCGGCCATCACCCCGGGCAGGGCGCCCTCGATCTCGGCCACCACCTTCGGATGCTCGGCCAGCTGCGCCAAGGAGTCGAACGTGATGTCGTTGGCTGCGGCCCAGGCCGGAGCCACGTCGGGGTCGAGCACCACCAGCGCCGATACGAACGGACGGTTGTCACCAATGACGATGGCCTGACCGACCAGCGGGATCAGCTTGAGCTGGGCTTCGAGGTTCGACGGCGACAGGTTCTTGCCGCCGGCGGTGATGATCAGCTCCTTCTTCCGGTCCACGATCTTGAGGTAGCCGTCGTCGTCGATCTCGCCGATGTCACCGGAGTGAAACCAGCCGTCCTCGTCGAGCACCTCGGCCGTCTTCTCCGGCTGGTTGAGATAGCCCCGGAAGACGTTGCCGCCCCGGCACAACACCTCGCCGTCCTCACCGAGTTTGACCTCGACCCCCGGGCAGGCCACGCCAACCGAACCCGCCTTCACCTTGTAGGGCTCCCACGTCATCGGGCCACAGGTTTCAGACAGCCCGTAGATCTCCGACAGCGGTACACCGATGGTGCGGAACCAGCTCAACAGGTCGGCCGGGATCGGGGCGGCGCCGGTGATGGCCGAATCGAGCTGGTCCAAACCGACGAGGCCCCGGATGGTGGAGAAAGCAACGGCGTCGAGAAACTCGTAGGTCTCGATCTCCTCCGGGGTTGCGGTCCCCCACGTCATCTTCTCGGCAATGGGGGCCGCGGCGGCGACGCCATCGTCCACCGCCTTCTTCTTCTCCGGGTCGGCGGCCAGAGCGGCCTGGACACCGCTGTAGATCTTCTCCCACACTCGGGGCACACCGAACATCAGATTCGGATGAACCTCGCCGGCGTAGGCCGCAAACTGCGACGGCTCAGGGCAACACGTGATCTCGTAGCCCATGAACAGGGAGCCGTAGTGACTCGTCATGCGTTCGGCGATGTGAGCCATGGGAAGGTAGCTGACAAGCCGCTTGCCGGCATAGCTCTCGAGATCGAAGCTACGCCTGAGACATTCGACGGTCCAGCAGATATTCGCATGATCGAGCATCACGCCCTTGGATGGACCGGTTGTTCCCGACGTGTAGATCAGCGTGGCCAGATCCTCGGGTTGGGCCACCTTCGCCGCCTCGGCCAGGTCGATGGGTTCGTGGCCAAGCAGTTCGTCGTAGGTGAAGTCGGCCGAAGGGCCGTCGCCGCCGCTGCGAACGATCCCGACCTTCGTCAGCGAGTCAACCGACGGGCGGGCCTTCTCGAAGAGCTGGTAGAAACCTCGGTCCTCAACGACGGCCATCGTCGCCCCGGCGTCGCTGCAGAAGTACTCGATCTGGTCCGAGGACGACGAGTTGTAGATCGAGACCGGCGTGGCGCCGACGAACAGCGCAGCTGTATCGAGCACATGGAACTCGGGCTGGTTGCGGATCATCAGCATCAGCCGGTCACCGGCTCCGAGGCCCTGGGCGGTCAGGCCCGCTGCGGCCCGAGCCACCGAGTCGGCGAACTCCGAGAAGGTCATCTCGTGCCAGGCATCCGACTCGGGGTCCTTCCACCGCAGCGCCACCAGATCGCCGTGTTGTTCGACGGTCTTCAGGAACTCGGTGGTGATGGTCTGGCCGGCAACGACCTCCGAGATGGCTGCGGCGTCGGTCATGAAGATCCCCTTTGTTTCGAATATCCACCCACAGCAGGCCGCTGTGACTCCTCCACTCTAGGGCATCGGGTTACCGTCGAGTAGGTCGAGGGGTTCTCGCCTCCTGGGTGCGATCGATGCGAAGCCGGGTCTGCTGATGCTCGTGGCGCAACCGCTCGAGTCGCGCCCTGGATGCCATCGACGTTCTCGCCCCGCCGCCGGCCGGCCCTCTCGTTGCCCCGACGGACGTAGGCTGATTGCCGCCGACGGGCCGGTCACGTTCGACTTGTCGTTCCACCGACGAGAGGAACAGCGAAGCTGAGTTCATGGCGGTCAGGATCGCGGATATGGAAATAGCGCTCGTTCCACGGTGCATTCTTCGGCCTGAATTCGGGGGAGTGTCCGGTTGAAACGGCGATGGCGTGGATGGCATCCGGGTCGGGGGTGAAGAAGATGACCCTACCCCACCCCGTGCCCGGCGTTTCGCCCGTCCACTGCAGGTTGACGAAGTTCAGCGGCTCGTCGACTCCCCACGAGAACGTCGTGAACGGAGCCTCCGATCCGCCATAGGCGAGTGTGAAGCCGAGGTCGGTATAGAAGCGCACCGATCGGGCCATGTCGGTGACAACAAGTGTGATGGCGTTGATCTCGGTCCGGGCCATTGACCCAGGCTAGGAGATCGATGAGTGCGGGCGCGCTCCGGGTCGCAGCAAGGAGTTCCACTCTCCAGCGGCCAGTGTCCGGGCCGACCGGCGTTCTCCCGCAGGCACCTCAACTCAACCGCCGGTTCCGCCGATAGGCAGCCAAGCAGAAGCTATGGGAGCGCCGCCCCGGTGGCGACCGCGCCCGAGAACGGCCGGAAACGACCATGACATCGTCAGAAACGATCCGTCTCGACGACCTCAAAAGCGAGAGCGAGCGACTAGCGAACCGGCTCAGCGAGGCCAACAACGAGCTGCTCGAGTTGCGGGAGCGACTGCGGATGGTGGGCAGCTCGGCCAAGGTCGGAATCTGGGAGTACGACTTCCGCGAGGACAGCCTCTGGGTGTCCGACGAGCTTGCCGCCATGTACGGGTACACCCCCGAGGAGCTGACGTGGGAGAAGTTCGTCAGCTGTCTCCATCCCGATGACATCGTCTCGGACCTCGAGCGGCCAACGCCGTCCTTTCCCTTCGGCGAGGTCAACGAGTTCATCTTTCGCTTCCGTCACGCTGATGGCGACTTCCGCACCATCCGGTCCCGGAGCACCACCTACGGCTCCGGCGACACTCCACACAGGAAGATGGGGGCGCACATCGACATGTCGTCGGACACGCTGTTGCACCTCAACAGCAAGCTGGCCGAGGCCAACTCTCGCATCAGCCAGTTCTCCCGCGTTGCGTCTCACGACCTCCGTTCGCCCCTTCGAGCCATCAACAGCCTCACCTTCCTGACACTGCACGATTCCGAGAGCACGCTGTCACCAAGCGCGGTCGAACATCTCCAACGGGTGATCAACCGGATCGGGCACATGGACCGCCTGGTTTGCGAACTGCTGGAGTACTCGACAGCCGACCTCGACGAGGTGGCGCCGACCGAGACCGACGTCAATCGGATGCTCGTCGACATCGTGGAACTGGTCGACAGTCGGGGTTTGACCGTCGAGGTCGATTCGCGGGTCGGGAAGGTCACCACCACCACCAGTCCGCTGACGATCTGCGTTCGCAACCTCGTCGACAACGCCTGCAAACACCACGACCGGACCGACGGCATGGTCCGGGTGACCGCCGAGCTCAACGAAGGCTGGCTGGAGATCGTGGTCGGCGACGACGGACCCGGCATTCCCGAGGCCCACCAGACCAAGATCTTCGAGCCGTTCTACTCATCCAACAGCGAGCGAGGCACGGGACTCGGCCTGGCCCACGTGAACCGGATCGTCGAGCAGTACCATGCCCATCTCGAGCTCGATTCGACGCCGGGAGAGGGCACGACCTTCACCCTCCGTTGGCCCGTGAGCGGCTGCGTCGAAGACCGAAGGGTGCCGCTCGAGCGCCAGTAGCCCGGCAGCTGTGACTTCCGGCCCTGTTCGGC
>JAOUGG010000331.1 GCA_029857855.1 Acidimicrobiia bacterium
GTCTCAGGCCGCCAGGTTCGAGATCAGTTCGACCACACGGTGGTCGATGCGAACCGGAGCGCCGTTCTCACGGATCGACTGGTCGGAGGCTTCGAGCACGGCCACGACGGCCAAGCCGGCCAAGCCGTCGGCCACCGGCCGACGGCCGGTTCGACAACTCTCGAGGAAGTCCTCGGCCTGCAGCCTGAGTGGTTCGGGGAAGTCGATATGGGGGGCCACGGTGCTGCCGTGGCGGTAGGACAGCGAATGGCCCCGGCCTCGTGGGCCCAGACCGGCGACTTTGCGACTCCGGTCGTAGATCTTGATGCGCTCGTCAGTAGCCACATCGTCGTACACCGCCATCTTCTTCGCCCCGACCACGGTGGTACGGCGTACTTTGACGGGGTCGAGCCAGCTGGCTCGCACGGTGGCCTCCACGCGTCCTCGCAGGTACTGCATGCGCAGCGAGGCGACGTCCTCGGAGTAGCGGTCGGTATGCCGGCTGCCCCAGGCCGACACGACGTCGGGCACGTCATGGAGGATGAGGTTTGTGATCGAGATGTCGTGGGCTGCCAGGTCCCACAAGACGTTGACATCGCGCCGATACACACCCAGGTTGAGCCGGGCGGAATCGAGGTAGTGGATAGGGCCCAAGGCACCCCTCTCGACCATGTCGGCCAGCGTTCGGACCGCAGCATTGTGAGCGAAGGTGTGACCGGCGGCCAGCGTCAGCTCGGCCCGATCGGCCATCTCCACCAGCCTGCGACCGTCGAGGCTGTTGGTAGTCATGGGCTTTTCCACCAGCACGTGCTTGCCGGCGGCTATGGCCTCGGCGGCCACGTCGAAGTGGGTCTCCGGAGGAGTTGCGACCACGACGGCGTCGACCTCGTCCAGCGCCGTGACCAGGCTGGGCCGACCAACGACACCAGGGAACTCGACCTCCATCGCCTCGCTGACCTCGGGCCGACTGTCGATGGCGACCACTCCGGTCACCGACGGCAGCCCGCTCATCACGCGAACGTGCTTCGAACCCCAGTACCCACAGCCAACTACTCCAACGCGCACGAATCCCGCCTCTTGATGCCGATGCGGTCTCCACAACCGCCTTCCAACACCCAACTTGTCGATGTCCCAAGTGTGGAGTGCGGTCCCTACGACCTGAATAGGTGGTGGTTACCGGCGGCGTAGTCCGATCGGATCACTAGCCGACGATGTTCCGCGGCTCCGCCCCGTCCGCCGGAGTCGGAGGTGGGGAGTGGTGCAGGCACCGGCAGTGGGAGATCCAGACCCGCGCCATCAGCTCGGCCGCCGGCACGCGGCCCTCCCGTGACCGTGGAGCCCGATCAGTCCGTTCGTTCGCTCAGCGGTCGGGCCCGATGGACCGACACTGCGTAGTTCCGGTCCTCCCGGTACGGATCGCGTTCCCAGGTGCCGTAACGTTCGATCAGCTCGAGGCCGGCGTGATGACACCACTCGTCGTAGCCCCGCAGATCGTACGGAGGTGAGTACGACGAGCCGCAGATCAGATGGCCGCCATCGACCAGTGCCTCCGCCAGATTGGGGACGACCAGGTGGCGTCGCGGCGGATCGACGAACAACAGGGTGTTTCCGGCCAACACGATCGTATCGAAGGGTCGATCGAACCGTATCGATGTCAGATCACCCAACACCCAGGTGGCCTCGGCGTCCTTCGCCCGGGCCCGGTCGAGCATGTCGTCGTCGTTGTCGACACCGACGACTTCGTAGCCCCGGCGTGCCAGCTCCAGACCGACCCGGCCCATGCCGCAGCCGGCGTCGAGGATTCGCCCACCGGGATAACGGTCCACAAAATCAGCTTCGCCGTGAACCTCCTCCCCTTGTGATGCCATTCGATCCCACCGAGCTTCGTACTCGTCGAGATCGACTTGTCGGCGCCATTGACGCCAACGTTCACTGACAGGGAAATGGTCCACGGCGACCAGCTTTGACGTAGAGTTCAGCCTTCCGGCAGAACCTTTGGATCAGCTTTGGAGGCGGGCGAAGAGTTCGACCTTCGCCTCCTCGAAATCCTCCTCAGAGATGATACCCGCCTGACGACGCTGGTGGAGGTCTTCCACCATCGTCAGAAGTTCCTGGGGCGACGGTTCGCCGTCACCCGAAACCATGGATACGACATCCCTGGGCTCGTCGTTCGCTGCTGAGTCTTCGTCGGAGGAGTTGCGGGTGCGCCGAGCGGCGCGCTTCTGAGACGCCCGTTCTTTTTTGGCTTTGTCCCGCTGCAACTTCGCGAAGCTCGATCGTTGTTTGGCCATGGCGAGCTCCTAAGTAGTCGGTCACATCTGCCGGGGAACGCGCCCTGGCAGGCGGTCATATAGGGTAGAGCGATTTTCGATGAAAATGACTCGATGTGACGAGGTTGTACCATTTCTCCCTGCCGAACGGGATCGCGTCGTTCGATCGGCCGGGGTTTTGGGTGAAAATACCCCTGCCGACTGTTGACCCATGTCACAGCATGACATCGCCACCGATCCTCGCCCCGCATTCCGGTCGTCGTACAGGGGTGGACTACGATCGGTCACGCAACCACACCCCGTGCGTCAGGACGCTGCCTATGACCGACATGCCCCACTCCCCGTTCGGAGCCACCAATCATCGTTCGAGCCGAGTCATCTTCGGGGCCGCCGCCCTGGGATCGATGAGACAGGACCGGGCCGACGAGACGCTCCGTATGGCACTGGATGCCGGTGTGAACCACATCGACACCGCGGCCGACTACGGCGACTCCGAAATCCGGCTGGCCCCGTTCCTCGCCGAGCACCGCGCCGGCGTCTTTCTCGCCACCAAGACCGGCGACCGCAGCGGGACCGAGGCCCGAGCCAGCCTCGAACGGAGCCTGGAGCGCATGGGGGTCGACCAGGTCGATCTGATCCAGCTTCACAATCTGGTCGAGGAGGACGAATGGCAGACCGCCTTCGCCCCCGGTGGGGCGCTCGAGGCGCTCGTGGCCGCCCGTGACGAGGGGCTGTGTCGGTTCATCGGTGTCACCGGTCACGGCACCAGAATCTGTGCGATGCATCTCCGCAGCCTGGCCGAGTACCCGTTCGACTCGGTCCTGTTCCCCTACAACCCGTCGATGCTGTCGATCGACGAGTATCGCTCCGATTGTGAGCGGCTTCGGGCAGTGTGCGCCGAGCGGAACGTCGCGGTGCAGACCATCAAGTCGATCGCCCGGCGCCGCTGGGCCGACGAGTCGGCTCCCCACCGCAGCTGGTACGAACCCCTGACCGATCCGGCGGCGATCGAGCGGGCGGTGCGATTCGTCTTGAACGAGGACGACTTGTTCCTCAACACGACCAGCGACGCCACGCTCCACCGACTCGTGTATGAGGCGACTTTCAGCTGGGCCCGCAACCCGGGAGCCCCGACGGCCGAGGAGCTGGCGGCCGACACCGCCGAATTCGAAATTCACCCGTTGTTCGACGGACGAGAACTGGAGGTCATCTAGATGTTGATCGTTGCGGGCACGTTCACAACGGCACCCGGCGAACGCGACCGGGTGCTCGATATGGCTCGAGACGTGATGGCGGCGACCCGCCAGGAGGAGGGCTGCCACGAGTACGTCTTCTCCCCCGACGTCGACGATCCCGAACTGATCCGTCTCTACGAGCTGTGGGACGGACAGGACGAGCTCGATGCCCATCTCGGTACGCCGCACATTGCGGCCTGGCGGGAAGCCAGCGCCGGTCTGATCGTCGGCCGCTCGGTGCGCATCTTCACCATCGCCGAGATCAAGGACCTGTAGCGTGGGCGACGGCGACGCCTCCCTCCCCAATCCCCTGCTCGGTGAGTTCTGGATCCGTCCGGCGGCTGCCATCAACGCCGATATCGACACCCTGCGGGCGGCGGGTGGCGTCACCTTTCATCCGGAGCCCGACATTCCCGACGGTTACCCACTGCCACAAGGCCCCGGGGCCTGGGCCCTGGCCAACTTCGCCGACATCCTCCATGTGTCGAAGAATCCCGAGATCTTCAGCTCATCCCGCGGCATCGTGCTTCAGGATCTGCCGCCCGAGTTCGTCGAGTTCTTCAACTCGATGATCGGAATGGACGATCCCCGTCACGCCCGTCTACGGCGCCTGGTGTCGCCGGGGTTCACCCCCCGGATGCTGGCGGAGCTCGACGACAGCGTTCAGGAGGTCGCCTCGACCATTGTCGACCGGATCATCGACTCCGACCAGATCGACTTCGTCACCGAGGTGGCGGCCGCCCTGCCGCTGAAGATCGTGTGCGATCTCATGGGGATCCCCGACTCGAGCTTCGACTTCGTGCTCGAGCAGACCAACATCATCCTGGGTGCCGGCGATCCGGAGTACGTGGCGGAGACCGACGACATCATCACCGCGATCCTGCTGGCCGGACAGGGTTTGGCCGATCTCATGCACGAGGTGGCCGACACCAAGCGCGGCGGTGACGGAACTGATCTCACGAGCGTGTTGATGAACGCCGAGTTGGAAGACGATCAATTGTCACCGGCCGATCTGGCCAGTTTTTTCATCCTGCTCGTGGTGGCGGGCAACGAGACCACCCGCAACGCCATCAGCTGGGCGTTGACCTTCCTCACCGAGAACCCCGACCAGCGG
>JAOUGG010000332.1 GCA_029857855.1 Acidimicrobiia bacterium
GTAGCTCGGCTCGTTCCAGAGGAGCTCCTCGCAGGCTGCGGCCTCGTGGCCGCGTGGCCGGGGGTCTGGGGGATCTTGTGTGTGTCTTCGGATACCTCGAGCGTTCAACGTCTTAGCGAATTCGTGGAGCGATAGCGCGGTTGCGTGTCGTCGGATGCCTTCAGTGTTCAACGTCTTAGCGAATTCGTGAAGCGATGGTGCGGTGCGGTTGGGAGTGCGTTGGTTGTCACACGACGTCGACAGGATGGAGGTTGTGAGCCGATCTCATTTTCCCAACGTCCCCGGGACGGCCGGCTACCACGGCTTGACATGGCCGAGCGCCCTTTGGCCTCGTGCGGTTGCTTCGAGGGAGCTGCGTTATCTCGCGGTTGCCGAGTTGATCGAAGCCGGTCGCTCGATGTCCGCCATGGAATTGGCCGAGGTCATTCAGAGCCGTGGTCTGGTGATTCGTGGCGACAAACCCAACAAGACCGTGGCCGACGCCCTGCGTTGGGAGGTGGCGAAGGGTCGCGTCCTCAAGCCCGGCCGTGGTCGGTTCCAGGCAGGGCGAATGCCTCGATCCACGAAGTCCTGGATCCGAGGCCGGGCCCGCAACCACTACCGTCTGGCCGAGGAATTCTGGCATCGTGAGATACGCCATCGGTGACGCCACCTTCCTGCACATGAAACCCGCCCACCCCGATCCACCGCCCGCCCACCCCAATCCACCCACCGCCCCAGCTCGCTCGTCCAATTCGCTAAGACGTTGAACGCTCGAGGTATCCGAAGGCACCGCACCGCCCCATCGCTCCACGAATTCGCTAAGACGTTGAACACGACCGGTATCGGGAGAGGAGAACCTCGGTTCCGTTCAGGCTCGTTGCTCGGCCAGTTTCGCGGTGCGCTTCACGAGGTCGGGGGCGTCGAGCCAGTCGGCCACCTCGGCCAGGTTGTCGGCCGGGCCTGTCCAGCGCAGCTCGTCAACCGACGATGCCGTCGGGGCGTCGGCTTCGAGCGTGGCGATGCGACGGAACAGCAGCGCCTCGTCGAGCATGTCGGCCAGCGTCTTCGCCAGCTTTGCGCCGCCCCGAACCGTGATGTCCCACTGCCCGGCGGCCAGCGGGATCTTGTCGATGTGTTTGTAACGCATCAGCACGGTGGCCGCCGACTTGGCTCCCCAGCCGGGTAGCCCCGGGAACCCGTCGGCCGAATCGCCGACCAGACCGAGGTAGTCGGGGATCGACTCCGGCTCGACGCCGTACTTCTCGATCACGTCCGCCACGTCGAGGATCTTGTTGTTGCGCCGGTCGAACTGCAGCACCCGCCCGGCCTGCACACACTGGGCGAGGTCCTTGTCGGGCGTGCAGATGAGGACCTTCTTGACCCGCTCGTCGGCCGCGGCCAACGCCACCAGTGACGCCATGCCGTCATCGGCCTCGTACTCCACCATCGGATAGGTGGCGATCCCGCACGCCATCAGCGCCTCCTCCAGCGGACCGAACTGATCGGTGATGGCGGGATCCAGACCGGAGCCGTCCTTGTACCCGGCGTACAGGTCATTGCGGAACGACTCGATGACATGATCGGTGGCCACACCGAGATGGGTGACGCCCTCCTCCAACATGGTCACCATGTTGCGCGCCACGGCCCGGGCGGCGCCGACATCGATGCCGGCGTGGTTCACATGCGCCGGACGGCCGGGGGCGAAGAACTGCCGAAACAGCTCGTAGGTCCCATCGACCACGTGAACCATGAATCTCTGATCGGACGTTCGGCCAGCCACCAGGCCACTATACGGCCGCCGGGCTCTCCGGGTCGGCCGTCAGCCAGTCGGTCACCCCGCCGGTCAGCCAGTTGGTCAGCCGCTCAGTCGGCCGCTTGCCGGATCGAGGAACTCGTCGGGCAGCAGGCCGAAGGTGTGCTGATCGTGTCGGTCGGCTCCCACGCCGCAGTGCCCGGCGGCGAGGCTTCGACGGGTGCCCTCCAGTTGGAAGCCGACCGACTCCAACGTCCGGCAGGATCCGACGTTGCCGACCAGCACGGCGGCCTCGACCCGCTTGAAGCCGAGGTCGAGCAACCATCGGCAGATCCCGCCGAGCGCTGCTTTGGCCACACCATGGCGTCGGGCCTCGGCATGGATCCAGTAGCCGGCACTCGCCTGCTCGCCGGCCCAATCGAGGCGAGCGTCACACGCCCCGAGGAGCGGAAGGTGGGCCAGCGGATGGCCCTCACCCGGGGTCATCAGCAGTTCGAGGCCGCGCCGGTCACCCCAGCTGCTCAAGCTGAACTCCACGAACCCCCGACCCTGTTCGATGCCGTAGGGCGTTGGCACCCTGGTCCAGCGGGGGATCTCCGGATCCTGGCATGCTTCGACGATGGCGGGCACGTCTCTGAGCGCCGGGAGGCGACAGATCAGCTCGGCGTCGCCGTGGGGAATGACCAGCTCGGTCGGCAGCGGTTGTGAGTCCACATCGAAAACCTAGTCGTCCGAGCTGCTCTCGACATCGGGATTTCGGCCGGGCGCGAACCGAACGGGGGCGACTCGACGTACCTTGTATATGCTGACGTCGACGGCCAGGATGATGCCATCGGCGCCGACGCCGGCGATCCGCGACTGGGTCGGATCGGCGGTGGCAGTGGCAAGCGAGATGGGGCGTCGTGAGGGAGCGGGTTTGGTTTCATCGCCATCGGACCGAGTAGATCTGCAAGCGAGTGCGGAGCCGAGCGCTGATGTCCGTCGAGCCTTTGTCGGCGGCGACGTCGGCGCTCTGGGTCAGATCTTCGACCACCATTCGCGTTCGGTGTGGAGCGTCGCCATGGGCGTGCTCCGCGACCGTCAGCTTGCCGATGAGGCCACGCAGGAGACGTTCCTGCGGGCCTGGCGGGCGGCCGACCGCTACGACCCGGCTCGTCCGCTGGCCCCCTGGCTCCTGACCATCGCTCGGCGCACCGCCCTCGACGTCATCCGACGGGAGTCACGACCGACACGCGGCGGCCACGAGCCGGAACAGGACGTGGCGCTCAACCTCCCCGGTATCGAGCGGGCGTGGGAAACGTGGGAGATCAAGTCGGCGTTGGGCCGCCTCCCGGCCGAGGAACGGGAGGTGGTCTGGTTCGCCCACTTCCACGGCATGTCCCACCCCCAGATCGCCGATCAGCTCGGCGTGCCGGTTGGTACCGTGAAGTCGCGTTCGTTCCGGGCCCACAACCGTCTGGCCTCGATGCTTTCCCACGTCATCTCGGAAGGAGGGACGTCATCATGACCGCTCACGACGACTGGGCGTCGTATCTCGACCCCGACACCCCTCCCGAATCCCGATCCGAACTGGCCTCCGAACTCGATGCCCGGGAGACAGCGGCTCTTGACCGCATCGGGGGGCTCCTCGCCGACGAGGCTGTTTGGGGTGAGCCGTCGGCCGGCCTGCGTGACAGCCTCCTGGCCCAGGCGCGAGCCGAGAAGGTGTCATCCGACGAGAATGCATCGTCGGCACCGATCCGGCAGCCGGGAGACGAGCTGGCCGAGCGCCGCTCCCGCCGTCGCCTCGGCATACTCGGCGGCGGGCTTGTGGCCGCAGCGGCTGCGGTTGCCGTCTTCCTCTTCGCCGTTCGTCCGACCGACAACACAGACATCACTACCTTCGAACTGGCTGCAACCGAACTGACGCCCAACCTCGATGCCACGATCGACGTCCGACCGCTGCCTGCCGGAGTGGCCCTCACACTGCATATCAAGGGACTACCCCCGGCCGAGGAGGGCACCTACTATGCCGCATGGCTCTTGCCGGAGATGGGCGCCATGGGTGACGGCGGAGGAATGGACGACCGGCAGATGGTTGGCGTCGGCAGTTTCCACTGGCGTGAGGGTGGCACCCCCATTGGACTGTGGAGCGGCGTCGACACCGACCGCTTCCCCATGTTCATGGTCACCGTTCAGGACGAGGACGCCCCACCGGTCGCCTCCGACGTCGTCGTCATGACCGGCCGCCTCACCGAAGGTTGAACGGTAAGGATCCGGCCGGCTTCCGAAATCCCGAGCTTTGATGCTCTCATGTATCTTCGACACCGGCTCCGGTCACCGGTACCCCGTGGCTTTGGCTGATTACCATGTAGGTACCTCGATGGCAGGTCGCGCCGTCCGGGCCGTGATCCCGGAGAGGATCCGTCCGTCGATCCGGTCGTTGGTGGCCCGATGGTCTGTCTGGCCGCCGGTCGGCCAGGTGCGTTTCGGGTCGCTTCGGCGTACCGAACCCATCGCCCCGATCTGGCCGCCCCGCTTCGGGGAACCGGTGGATCGCGTCTACATCGACCGCTTCTTCGAGACGGAGGCGGCGTCGATCCGAGGCGATGTCCTCGAGGTCGGTGGTCTCCGGTACACCGATCGTTTCGGGCAGGAGGTGTCGAGCCGGTCGGTCCTGCACTCACCGATCGGTGCCGGGCCGAACGTGACGTACGCGTCGGACCTGGTCGATGCTCCCGAGATCCCGTCCGGACACTTCGATGCGGTGGTACTCCCGCAGACACTTCTGTTCATCTACGACCTCCAGGCCGCGGTTCGCACTCTTCACCGGATCCTCCGTCCGGGAGGGGTGGTGCTCGCCACCGTTCCCGG
>JAOUGG010000333.1 GCA_029857855.1 Acidimicrobiia bacterium
GCTGTACCCCGTCCTCAGGAGGCACAGCGAGGTGATGGCGCTGGGATATGTCGGCTTCAGGGTGTTGGAGATGGGGATCCTGAGCGCGAGCATGGATCCAGTATCGAACATATGTTCGTATCCTGGAAAATCTTCGGGCTAGCCGGATCGAGTGCCGTCACGGGCCATCATCACCCGGGCGCCGAGTGATCGCCCGCGGCAAGGCCGCCGACGATCGCTCCGAGACTGAGACCCCCGATCACATCGAGAGGAAGGTGGGCGCCGGTGTAGACCCGACCGGCGGCTGCCACTCCGGCCACGCCGACCGCAAAGACTCGTGGGCTTCCGGCTCGTGCTGCGGTGAGGGCCAGAGTGAGTGCGACCGCGGCGTGACCGGATGGATACCCGAGACCCGATTGGGGTTTTCCTCGAACGACCACGCCGGGGAGCAGATCGGATGGCCGTCCGCGCTCGACCAACGACTTGCACACCTTGCCGGCCAGCCATGCGGTCGTTCCTGCCACCGCCACCACGCCACCCTGCCTTCGGCCTCGTTGCGCCGCCGTCAACGCCGCCACCACGGGTACGGCGCCGAATGACCCGCTCTGCATCACGGTCCAGACGCCCAGGCCGAAATCATCGGGAGCGGTGTTCAGTGCCCGAAACAGCCGCTCCTCCTGTGGCGAGACGTCGCCGGACCGTGCCCGTCGTGCCGACCAGGCCAGAACGGCCAATGCACCGACGTATCGGGCCGCCGATCCAGGTGTTCGCCGACTCATGATCGCCGGCCCATCACAGACCCTCGCCGACGAATGTTTCGCTCAACCGATCGCTGAGTTCCTGCCGGGGGATCAAGTGGAGTGCATCCCCGACGGCAACGGCCTCGGTGGCCGAGGCGTTATGGTCGAACGCGAAGTCCCATCTGACGCAGCCGCCGTCGAATCGATAGAAGCGGCTGGCACGAAACCCGGGTGCCAGCTGCTCGATCTGATCGAAACGCTCCGCGTCGGGGAACTCGCTTGCCGTCGACACGGCGGCCGAGACATCGCAGGTTCGATCGAGATGCAAGATCGCGGCGCCGGGACCGGCCCGGTCGGAATCGAGTCTGATCACGGACCGGTCCTGATTGACGTCGACGCTTGACACCGACCATCCTTCCGGTAGGGATTCGAAACAGGGGACCTGGCTGGCGCTTGGAACGGACTGAGCCACGATGAGGCTGGATCCGCCCATCGGGCACTCCGGCGCCGGCATCGTCGCAGTGGCCGAGCATCCGGCCGACGCCGCGAGCGCTGAGACGAGGGTGGCGAGCATGACGGTGAGCCGGTGTCGGGCGTCTGGTCGCGGGCTCACCTCACGCCAGTCCGATGTCGGAGAGGCCGGAAGCCAGGACGGCCAGGACGGACACTGCGATCGCCCCGTAGCCGAGGGTCAGACCGGCGCGGCGGAGCGTCCAGCGTTGAATTGCCACTGGAGGGCGGGTCGGAGCGAGCCTTCGGAACTCGTCGAGCAGCCGGCGGCCGTCGCCGCGCAGGCTCCGCCTGAGTTGCGACGGCATCGTCACCCCGCGGGTGGCGGCGAAGGCCTCGGAGATCTCCTCGTCGGTGAAGTGTCGGCGAGCATGGCGGTACACGAGTTCTGGGGTGCTCCCAAGCGCCAGCACCAGCATCATGTTGGCCAGGTCGACGGCCTGGCGCCAGGGCGACGGCCGAACCTGGGCGAAGCTGACGTCGACCATGCGGATGTGGCCATCCTGCACCATCACGTTGCCCGGCTTGATGTCGCGATGGGCCAGGCCGGCCTTCCAGAGAACGCCGACAACGGCGAGCGCCTCGTCGATGACCTGTTCGGTGATATCGGCGTCGCTGATTTCGGTGGCGTCGGCGAGATGATCGGTGACGAGCAGGTATTCACGCTCCGGGGTGATCTCGACGATGCCGTGGGGTGCAGGGCAGGGCACGCCGACCCGCTGCATCACGTGGAGCATGTAGTCCTCGTGTTGCACCAGACGCCGCACGGAGGTGTACCTGGTCTCGTCCTCGAGTTGGCCGTAAAGCAGCGTCCGCCCGAGTTTGTACGACCGGTCCGAGCGAAGATGGGTGCTGGCGTACAGCTTTCCGAAGTAGGTTTCGCCGTCGTCGGCTTCGATCAGCAGGGGGGTGGAACCGGACGACGAGGCCAGGTTCACGGGCCGAATCGAGTGGACGTCGATGGTGAGCTGGTCGCGCAGTGCCCGCCTGATGGCCGCTTCCCGCGGTCCGGTGATGTCGAGATGGGCTGTTTTGGCGGTTCGGTAGGTGATGGGAAAGGCCGTTTCGGGCGCGAATAGCCGGTACATCACGATGGTGATGGCGGTGCCCGTGGTGGCGCCGGCCAGCGTGTCGGTCGGGTGCTCGACCGCCGTGTAGATCTGTGCAACCCCGAAGGCGGTCAGCGCCGCGGCGGCGGTTGCATACCAGTACCTCCTCAACTTCGGTGGGGCCAGTGTCAGGCCGGCGGCGACGAGCACGACGGTCAGGAGGGCGACGGGTCTCGACGGTTGAGCGAACCCTTCCCATTCCCCGGTGATGGTCAAGCCGAGGGGCCGGGGTCGACGAATACCGTCGGCGGTCGCCGTCATCACCATGGCCGTGGCCGACAGCGAGCCAAGCAGAATCACCGCGTGTCGGATGCGTTTGGTCACCAGGGCGGCGGCCAGCGTTGCCCAGCCGACCGTCGGGGTCGCCCAGTACAATCCGGCTCGGTTCGTCGCCTCCATTATCCGATCGAGCCAGCCGACCCGGTTCTCGACGACCGGGGTCATCAGTTCCAGGTCCCGCAAGGTGATCCAACGCGCTGGATCGTCGGACAGGAACACCCACACCCAGAGGACGGCGAAGCATCCGAACCCCGCAAGCCAGCCGATCATCGCCGCGTCGATCGGGCGGGGCAGGGGAGGTGGCTCGCCACTCGGCCGGCGCCGGCGCCTACCGCCGTCAGTCGCGACGATGGTCATCGGCGTCCCGTTCGCTGTTCTGTTGTCCGTGTTCCGTTCGTGACGCGAGCCACTCCTTCGCGACCGTTGCGGGCGGCGTACCGTCGGCGATGGCGCGATTGAGTCGTCTCACCTCATCGGTGGTCAGATCACCCGAGAGTTCGTTGAGGCCATCGACGAGGTCGGGCCCCCAACGGTCGATGGCATCGAGGCGGACCAGTGGGGCGAGGTGTTCCTCGGGCTGGAGACGCCGGTCGTCGGTGAGAATCACGAGGAGCTCGGCCGACAACTCGGCCGCCGTCGAGAACATCACACCGACGTCGATCTCGTGTCGCCGCAACGCCTCGGCGGTCAAGGACAATGACCGCATTGGCACAAACTCGGCGAACTGCAATCCGTAGACGTCGGCCAGGCCCGGGAGGCACAGCGGTCGGGTCGTGCACTCGACGGGTCCGCCCAGTCGAAGGGTGCCGGCCAGCGTGCTCAGGTCAGAGATCCGTTCCAGACCGTACACGGACGCCGACTCCAATGTCATGACGAAGACGTTCACGTTCTCCGCAGGGGCCGCATCGAGCAGAGTGAGGCCGCGCCGCTCGAACATCTCGCCGGTTGTCAACGCGGCTCCGCCGTCCAGACCGGTCGCATAGTGTCGAGCAGCCGTGCCCCCGTATTCCGGTACGACATCGAGAAAACCACCTTCGATGGCGGGCGCCACGATTTCGCGGGGACCGATGACACCGAGGCGCACGACCGGCAGCTCGTTCGACTCGAGGACCTGGGCGTAGAGCTCGGCCAGCAGCTCACTCTCGGCGAAGTCGAAACTCCCGATCCGGACGCCGGACGCCGCGTCGGCCGGCGCCGTGACCTGCGGCTCGGATGTGCACGCCATCAGCAGCGCCGCGAGCAGAGCCAGAATCACAGTCGGACTCACGCTGGATCGGGGACTTGAACCATGGCCCGGGTCGCGACCGAGTGTTCGACCGTCGTCACACTCGTCCATCGAATCACGCGCTTCCCCGGCCACCTAGAGGACAACGTCCCGAGCCTTCCCGATACCACAGTGCGGGGCCATGACCTTCGACTCTGTTCACCTTCGAGGGGTGAGCGCACAGTCAGATGAGCGGGACGGGTGAACGAACCCAGCCGAACGTCGGCGACAATACGAGGAGGCATCATGGGGACGCTCGAAGACCGCTCTACGAGAGATTCGATCTTTCCGACCACCGGGAACAGCGCGGCGATGGCGGCGACAGCGACCGGCATCACCAAGAGATACGGAGAGGGAAACACCGAGGTTCTGGCCCTCGATCACATCGACGTCGGATTCATCGCCAGCAAGCTGACCGCCATCATGGGTCCGTCCGGTTCCGGCAAGTCGACTCTGTTGCACTGCGTTGCCGGCCTCGACGAACTGACCGAGGGAGAGGTGAGGATCGGCCAAACGTCGATATCCGGACTCTCCGACCAGGCGCTGACGCTACTCCGGCGCGAACGGCTCGGTTTCATCTTCCAGTCCTTCAATCTCGTTCCCACACTGACCGCGGAGGAGAACATCCTGCTCCCCCTCCTTCTGGGTGGCGAGAAGCCGGACCGGGAATGGGAGCAGCAGGTGATCTCCAGTCTCGGC
>JAOUGG010000335.1 GCA_029857855.1 Acidimicrobiia bacterium
CCGTGGAACTCGATCAAGGGCCGCCTCTACGAGGCGCACGGCGACACCCATCGCATTCGCCGGGTCAGCCGTCATGAGTCGGGCAGCCCGGCGACCGGATCGGTGGCGATCCATCGGCAGGAGCAGACCGAGCTGCTGGATCGGGCCTTCGGCGGCCTGAGCTAGAAAAGCTCGAAACCGAGCAACGCCTGGAGATCGGTGAGCGCATCGATCGGGTCGACGACCTTGATTGTGGCCATCCCCATCTCCCGGGCCGGCTTGAGGTTCACACCGAGGTCGTCGAGGAAGACGACCTCGGTGGGCTCGACCGCGGCCATGTCGAGCGCAGTGTGGTAGAACGCCGGCTCGGGCTTCCGCACGCCGACGACCGACGACTCCACCAGATGGTCGAACCGGTCCAGCGCGTCGGCGACGGCCGCCTTCTCCTCGGGGGTGCGCATGTCGAGGGACCGGGCGGCGGCGCTGCGATCGTCACCCTTGTCGGCGAAGTTGTTCGTCAGGCATGCGGTGACCAGCCCGGCGGCCTTGATCGTGTCGATGGCGTCGACCATGACCGGCCGCACCGTACCGGCCAGCATGGAGATGACGTCGTGCCCGTCGACCCGATGGCCGAGTTCCTCGGCTTCGGCCTCGAACAGGGGCACGAAGCCGTCGACACCGACCTCGTTGCGTTCCAGCCGGGCCCAGGCGTTGTCGTCGGGGTTGGTCGAGTTGACCGTCCGGATGAACCCGTCCGGTAGACCGTGCTTGCGCTCGTAGCGTTGGAACGCTTCGAACGGGCTGGTCAGAACCACCCCTCCGAAGTCGAAGAACACGGCACGAAACGAAGAGTCGGTCACGGCACTCGATCCTATCCCGACGGCTGTTCGGCTCTCACGATGGCTCTGACCAGCGGTTTTGGGATTGTCTTTTTTCGCAGCCATCGTTCTGATTCGTCTCCCACCGTGATTGACTGTGCATGTCATGCCAAGCCCTAATCGACACGTCATCGTCGATGGATCCAATATCGCCACCGAAGGTCGGTCGCTTCCCAGTCTCCAACAACTGGACGAAGCGGTGCAGGCCTTTCAGAGCGACCATCCCGACGCCTCGGTGACCGTCGTCGTCGACGCCACCTTCGCCCACCGCATCGCCACGAAGGAACGAAAGGCGTTCGACGCCGCCGTCGACGCCGGGGAGATCATCGTCCCCCCGGCCGGAGCGGTCGGCCGCGGCGACGCGTTCATCCTGCAGGTCGCGGCCAAGGGCGACGCCGAGATTCTGTCGAATGACTCCTTCCAGGAGTTCCACGGCGAACACGAGTGGCTGTTCGACGAAGGTCGCCTCATTGGAGCAAAGCCGGTCGACGGTATCGGCTGGGTCTTCGTCGACCGGGTTCCCGTTCGCGGGCCCGAGAGTCGGCGGGCGACCCGGACGTCGTCACGATCCTCGAAGAAGGCGACCAAGCGGTCGAGCGGTTTCCGATCCAAATCCGATTCCGGTTCGACGTCGCGGTCCGGGTCGAGGAGCGACACGCGATCGACGTCCAACACCTCCGACACGACTACCGAGTCCAAACCGAAGAAGTCCTCCCGGTCACGGTCCCGGTCCCGGAAGTCGTCCGGCGACGGCGGGTCGAAGCCCGCTGACGCCAAACAGAACGACGCTCCGAAGAACGACGGTCGAGAGGAGACGTCGCCCCGGTCCTCGGATTCGTCCGGCAAGACCAAGGAACTCAACAGCCCGTCGGAGTTTCTCGGTTTTGTGACCAAACACTCGATCGGCGACGTCGTACGCGGCACCGTCGAACGCTTCTCCTCCCACGGTTGCTACCTGCGGGTTGCCGACGCCCAGTGCTATCTGCCCGTCAAAGCGATGGGCGACCCGCCGCCGTCGAAGGCCAGAGACCTTGTTTCGACCGGCGGTGAGGTCGAAGTACGGGTCGAGTCTCTCGATGCCGAACGCCGTGGAATCAATGTCGAGTTGATCCAGGTCATCGACTCCGCAAGTCCTTCCGCCAAACGTCGCGGTAAGGGAAAGCAAACCCAGCCCTCTCAACAATCAACCGCCGTCGCCGACGGATCAGCCCGAGAGGCGAATCCCACAAGGAGCGAAACCAACGTGGCTTCCAAATCCACCAAGAAACCGGCAAAGAAGACGGCCAAGAAGGCTCCGGCCAAGAAGGCGGCTGCGAGCAGCTCGGCCAAGAAGGCCACCAAGAAGGCTCCTGCGAAGAAGGCCACCAAGAAGGCTCCTGCGAAGAAAGCGGCTGCGAGCAGCTCGGCAAAGAAAACGGCCGCAAGGCGCTCGACCAAGAAAGCGCCCGCCAAGAAGGCACCGGCCAAGGCGACGACCTCCAAGCGGGCGCAGAAGGCGACCGCCAAAAAGACTGCAAAGAAGACGGCCAAGCGGTCGTCTCGGCGCTGACCCGCCGCCGCATCCGACCGCTGAGCGGTCGTGGCTCCCACGACTGCGGCGGCAAGCCAGTGGGCATGACCTGAGTCGAGTGCCGGGACGGCGAGTCCCGGCACTCGGTCGTTTTGGCCTCGCGTCGCACCGAGCGTGCCGATGTGGGCCGGGCGAACCGAGAGGTTGAGGCGCCCGGTAGCCTCTGCACCATGTCCGCTCAGTACATCTACACCATGCACAAGGTCGGCCGGTTTCATCCTCCGGATCGTCAGGTGCTGGAGAACATCACGCTGGCCTTCTACCCGGGGGCCAAGATCGGCGTGCTCGGCTCGAACGGCGCGGGCAAGTCGTCACTGCTACGCATCATGGCCGGCGTCGACGACGGTTTCAGTGGCGACGCACGGCTCACTCCCGGTTTCACCGTCGGCCACCTCGAGCAGGAACCGCAGCTCAACGCCGCGAAGGACGTCCGGGGCAACGTGATGGACGGCGCAGGTGAAGCCGTCTCGCTGCTGTCGGACTACGAGGAGGTCCTGGCCGGCTGGTCGGACCCAGACGCCGACTACGAGAAACTGGGCGCCCGGCAGGCCGAGCTGGAGGACAAGATCGAGGCCATCGGCGGATGGGACCTGCAACGAACGATCGACATCGCCATGGAGGCCCTCCGCCTCCCGCCGGCCGACAGCGGTGTCGAGCATCTGTCCGGCGGTGAACGCCGTCGGGTGGCGCTGTGCCGTCTGCTGCTGTCAAAGCCCGACCTGCTCCTGCTCGACGAGCCGACCAACCACCTCGACGCCGAGTCGGTGGCCTGGCTCGAACGCCACCTGTCGGACTATCAGGGAACGGTCGTGGCAATCACCCACGATCGCTACTTCCTCGACAACGTGGCCCGCTGGATCCTCGAACTCGATCGGGGGCGGGGCATTCCCTTCGAAGGCAACTACTCGAGCTGGCTCGAGCAGAAGCAGGCCCGCATGTCCCAGGAGAAACGGGAGCAGGACGCCAAGCAGCGCACCCTGGCCCGGGAACTCGAATGGGTCCGGATGGCACCGAAGGCCCGGCAGGCCAAGGGCAAGGCCCGCCTGTCGGCGTATGAGAGCCTGCGGGCGGAGGCCGAGGCCTACAACCCGACCGATGAGAAGGTCCAGATCCACATTCCTCCCGGCCCCCGCCTGGGCGATCAGGTCTTCGACGTGGAGAACCTGTCGAAGGGGTTCGGCGACAAGCTCCTGATCGAGGATCTGTCGTTCTCGCTCCCTCCGGCGGGCATCGTCGGTGTCATCGGCGGCAACGGAGCCGGCAAGACCACACTGTTCAAGATGCTGATCGCCGCCGCGGAGGGCAACGCCGACGGCGAACAGCCCGACGGCGGCGAGATCAAGGTCGGTGCGACGGTGGATCTGGCCTATGTCGACCAGTCCCGCGATGTGCTCGACGACTCCGACACCGTGTACGAGGCGATCACCGGGGGCAAGGAGGTCCTCGATCTCGGCGGCCGGGAGATCAACGGACGGGCCTACGTGGCGTCGTTCAACTTCCGTGGTTCGGATCAGCAGAAATCGGTCGGCGTGCTGTCGGGCGGCGAGCGGAACCGGGTCCATCTCGCCCGGGTGCTCAAGGAGGGCGGCAACGTGCTGTTTCTCGACGAGCCAACCAACGACCTCGACGTCGACACCCTGCGGGCGTTGGAGGACGGCCTGGAGCGCTTCGCCGGTTGCGCCGTGGTTATCAGCCACGACCGCTGGTTCCTCGACCGCATCGCCACCCACATCCTGGCCTTCGAGGGCAATTCGCAGGTGCGCTGGTTCGAAGGAAACTTCTCCGAATACGAGGCGTTCCGTCAGGCCGAGCTCGGCGACGCCGCTGAACCCACCCGGATGACCTACAAGCCGCTCATCCGCTGAGCAGGAACCCGACGGCTCGCCTCATGTCGATTCGTGACCTGCCGATGAGAACGTATGGCATCCCGTTCAACGTCAGGAAGCACGAAGGACCGCACGAGGTCGAGCAGCCGGTCGACCAACGGCAGGGCAGCAAAGAAGACTTGGGAGAGCCGGGCCGTGTTGCGCCTCATCGAGGCCGGCAGCACGGCCGAGTGTCCGGAATGCGGCGAGCGGGTCAAGTTCCGCGCCCGACATCGTGATCAGCAGGTGATCTGCAACGTGTACGTCGACGGTGTCTGGG
>JAOUGG010000334.1 GCA_029857855.1 Acidimicrobiia bacterium
CGCGCCGCCGAGAAGGCGGAGGCCATCGCCGATCCCGCCCGGGCCACGCTTGCGTTCGCCGACGAGCTGACGTCGCAACGCACGGCCGGACGGCCCGAGCTGATCGGTCAACTCATCATGGCGCTCGTCCTGCTTGGCGTTACGATCGGGCTGATCGTTGCCGTCGAACAGGCGGTCGGCGCCAGCCGGCGGAAGCGGATCGTGGATCGATCGAGGTCACGCGTCGGGACCTAGGATTGCCCTCCGAACGCCGAGGTTTCGCCGGGTTTTCCTGGCAGACTTCGTGCCATGCCTGACGAGATCACTCATGACGAGCGGAGGCGGGAACCGGAACGGCCCAAGGGTGCGGTTGCGCTTGCTGATGAGTCACCGGACGAACTCCCGGCCCTTCTGGCCATCGCCGTCGGTGTCGCCATCCTCGCGATCGCCATCGTCTGGCCCACCATTGACCCGTTGAACCGGGACGACGGCAGCGAGGCGGCCACCACGGAGCAGATCGAGGAGGCCGCCGAACCCGCAGGAGAAACGCCCTCGGAGGAGTCCGAGAAAGCGGAGAGCGGCATCGATCTTCCCGCCATCGTGACCGGCCTCACCGGCCTCGGCTTCGGAGATCTCGATCTGAGCGCCGCCGGTGCGGTCGTCACCGCCACCGGCGAAGTGGCCGACGAGGAGGCACGCACCCAGGTGCTCGACTTCATCGCCGGTCAGCCCGGTGTCGAGTCGGTGATTGACGAGCTCACGATCGCCGCGCCCGAGATCGACGCCGCCCAGGGTGAGGCCACGGTGGACGCCGCCCAGGCCTCCGTCATCCTGACGGGCACGGTGCCCGACCAGGCCACGGCCGACGCGGTCTACGAGCGTGCGGTTGCGGTCTACTCCGAGGAGCAGGTCGACAACCAGCTGGTCGTCGACGAGTCCCGCACGATCCCGACCCAGATCACCATTGCCGGCGCCATGACCGACCCGGTCCTGTTCGACCAGATCTCGACCGCGTTCGACGATCTCGAGGGCGTCGAGGTGGCCACCCGCTCGATCGCCCTGGAGGAATCGAGTGAGCTGGAGACCTCGCTCAACTCGCTGGACCCGATCCAGTTCGCCTCGGGCAGTGCCATCATCGAACCCGAGTCGGCGGCCATCCTCGACGAGGCCGCGGCTTTCCTCAACGACAATCCCGACGTCGCCGTCGAGATCGGTGGACACACCGACTCACGGGGCAGCGAGGAATCGAACCAGGCACTCAGCCAGGCCCGGGCCGATGCGGTCAAGGCTGCGCTCGAGGAGCGGGGCGTGGCCAATCAGCTCAACGCCGTCGGCTTCGGTGAGCGGCGGCTGCGGGTCGACCCCGACGACACCCCGGAGGCTCAGCAGCAGAACCGCCGAATCGAGTTCCGCCTGCTTTAGCCCGCGCTCCACGTCCTGCGCGCTAGGGCTGCGGGTGGTGCTGCCGGATCCAGCTGTACATGGCGATGCCGGCGGCAACGCCGGCATTGATCGAACGGGTGGAGCCGAACTGAGGGATCGAACGGCACTGGCTCAGTAGCGGACGCATGGCGTCGGACAGGCCCGGTCCCTCCTGTCCGAACACCAGCACACAGCTTTCGGGAAGCGGCTCGGCGTCGAGTGGGATCGACCCTGGCAGGTTGTCGATACCGACGAGCGCCACGCCGTTGTGGGCAGCCCAACGGGCCAGATCCTCGGCCGTCGGGTGCTGGCGGAGGTGTTGGTAGCGATCGGTGACCATCGCACCCCGGCGATTCCATCGCTTCCGGCCGACGATGTGGACCTCGGCGGCGAGAAAGGCGTTGGCGGTCCGCACGACGGTGCCGATGTTCAGATCGTGCTGCCAGTTCTCGATGGCCACGTGGAACGGGTGGCGGTGAGGGTCGAGATCGGCCTTGATGGCCTCCACCGTCCAGTATCGGTAGCGGTCGACGACGTTCCGGCGGTCGCCTTCGGCCAGCAGCTGCCGGTCGTAGTGCTCGCCCTCGGGCCACGGTTTCGGATGGGGACCCACCCCGACCTCGGGTCTGGGTCCTCGCTGACCTGCTTCGTCCACCACTCGACGATAGCGGGTGCCATCCGGGGAGGCCGTCGATGATGGGCCGTCGGGCCCGGGCCATCGGGCCCATCGGAAGACTTGAACCCGGCCGAGGTCTGCCGACAGGTTTGCCATGCATTGGCTTCCTCGCCTCGCCGGGCTCGGCGTCGTACTCGGACTGCTCGGCTGGTCCTTTCACTTCTCAGTCCAGCAACTCGATGGTCTGCCGTCGATCGACGGCTCCGGTGGGTCGACGGCTGTCGTCGAACGGGCGACCGGCGATGAGGTCGTGGCCACCAGCGAGGACGGATCGGCCCCCGATTACCTGTCGTTCGTTGGCGCAGTACCCTCCGGCCGCTACAGCGTCGCCGATCTGCCCGACAGCCGAGACTGGGACTACGGCGAGCGCGGCGGACGTGAACCCGAGCAGTCGCACATCAGCCCCGACAACCCGGTGGCCGAGCAGTTGACCGTCGTCGACAACGACTATGTCACGGCGCCCGGGTCCGAGGACAGTGACTCTGAGGACAGTGACTCCGAGGACAGTGACTCCGAAGACCGGGGATCCGAAGACGATGAGACCGGTAGCGGCGAGCCTCGTGACTCCCTGCCGTCGATCGTTCCGGGAATGTACGCAACCGAGTTCGGCGTTGTCGACTGTGAATACGAGCTCCGGCGGATCATGGACGACAACCGTGACCACGTCATCGGCCACGACCGGATCGAGAGCGGCCGGATGATCGTCTCGATCAACGAGGTCGAGCCCGACACCTTCGTCGCCACCAAGTCGTGCGGCGAGTGGTCGCCCTGGTCGCCCTTGGTCGAACCGCTGACGGTGGCCGGAACCGGCGACTACTGGATCGGCGACCTGGCGCAGGGAGTCTGGTCGGTGCCGTCGGGATGCTTCTGGGAGAAGGTCGTCTCGTTCCGAGGGGCGCTGCTCCTCGATGCCGAGGACACCGGCGCCGGACCCGGCGAGCTGACGGTCGATCAGTTCACGCTCGGGCTCCGGGTCCGCCACTGTGGCGGAGCTCCCATGGTGCGGACGAGGAGCCTGCCGCCCGGACTACCGATCGAGGATCTGGAGGCGGCGCAGGACGCAGCACACCGGACGCCGGTCCGTGAAGACCCCGAGGTCTACGGCTACCGCTCATCTCGTCGTCGCCGCTGACCGGACACCGCCGGCACCCCGTGCCCACGATTTGAAACCTCAGCCGAGCACCGTGTTGGCGGCGTTGACGTCGACCTCGCGACGGCGGCTGAACGTGGCGGTGTCGATCTCGAGGCCGGTGTGGACACCGGTCACCTTGATCGGATCGCCATCCTGGTCGTGCCCGGATTCGACGGCGTCGATGAGTTCGGCCATGAGGTGCCCGGCGACGGCTGCGTTCTTGAACTGGTTGCCGCTCGACCCGCACGCCATGTAGAAGCCGTCGAGGCTGGAGCGATCATAGATCGGCGTCCAGTCCTCGGTTGCGTCGTAGAGCGCCACGAGGCCGCGCTTGGAGCGGGGGATGCCGAGTTCCGGCAGCCGTCGGGCCGTCCGCATCATGGCCAGCTGGAACTCGTCCTCGGTCACGGTCTCGTCGAAGTCGTCGGGGTCGACCCAAACGAGTTCGTCGCATTCCGGTTCGACGCTTCCGACCATGATGTTGCCGCCCGACTCGGGCCGGAAGTAGACGCCGACGTCGAGGTCGGCGGCCTGGAAACCGGATCGCTCGTCGAAACCGGCGGGTGCCGGGGCGATGTAGACCTCACGACGAAGCGCTCGACCGGACCGGACCATGTCGCCGGTGACACCGGCGAGCTCGTTGACTATCGACGAGTGGGGCCCCGCGACATTGACGACGATCGGGGCCGAGATCATTCGACCATCGCCAGAACCTCCGGCGGTGCCACCGACCACGGTGACACCGCTGACCCGATCGCCGTCGGCCGACCGGTTGACGGCGACGACCTTGGTGTTGAACAGGAACTCGACACCCTCGGCCATCGCCGCGGTGCACAGGTTCTGAGCTGCCAGCTGCGGATCGGGTACGTAACCTGCTCCGCCCATCCACAGTAAATCCTCGAAGCGATCCTCCGGCTCGCCCCAGAACGGATTGCCGTCGTCCTCCAGCCGGGCCGGAGGACCGAACATGCGAAGATCGAGGTTCACGGCGCCCGACTCCAACGCCGACCGCGGTTGGACCTCATAGGGAATACCGATCTTGTCGAAGTGGTCGAGGAAGATCGGGCGTTCGGCATCGGGGCCGAGGAACATGTACATCGGCACCTCGACCATGGCCGCCACGGCCTCGTGCTCGATGGGCGGCGAGCCGTCGGGCCCGGGCTCGGCCCGGACGTGAGCCGCCCAGTTCCGCCAGTAGTGCCGGCCCTCCCAGGCCATGGCCACACCGGCCTCGGTGGAGTAGTGAAACCGGATGATGCCACTGGAGCTGCTGGTCGAGCCGTAGCCGGCGGCTGGCAGCGAGTCGACCACCGTCACCGGGTGGTTTCGACGGCTCAATTCCAGCGCGACCGAGCATCCGATG
>JAOUGG010000336.1 GCA_029857855.1 Acidimicrobiia bacterium
ACCTGACCGATGCCCGGTTCCTCACCGTTGCCCATCTCCGCCAGGTGATAGAACGGATCGTCTCCGCGGTCGGCCGCCGGATCGACGAGTCATCGCCGTTGGTTGATGCCCGACTCCCCGACGGCAGCCGTGTCAATGCCGTTATCCCGCCGCTGGCGGTTGACGGACCCATGCTCACCATCCGGAAGTTCTCGACCACGCCGTTCACATCAGCCGATCTCATGCGATTCGGCACGCTCAATCAACAGGCGGTCGACTTCCTCGACGTCTGCGTGCGGGGCAAGCGGAATATCCTGATCAGTGGCGGTACCGGCACCGGTAAGACCACCCTGCTGAACGTGGTGTCGTCGTACATCCCGACCGACGAGCGAATCGTGACAATCGAGGATGCCGTCGAACTGCAGCTTCACCAGCGCCACGTCATTCGGATGGAGGCCCGCCCTGCCAACGTCGAGGGCAAGGGCCAGATCGCGATTCGTGAGCTCGTCCGGAACTCGCTGCGCATGCGCCCAGACCGAATTGTCGTCGGTGAGGTCCGTGGCGGCGAGGCGCTCGACATGTTGCAGGCCATGAATACGGGCCACGAGGGTTCGCTGTCGACACTCCACGCCAACACGCCGCGTGACGCGCTCGCTCGCCTCGAGACGATGGTGATGATGTCGGGCATCGAACTGCCGGCCAAGGCCATACGGGAACAGGTTGCCTCGGCGCTCGACCTGCTCGTGCATCTCTCCCGCCTGCGCGACGGCTCCCGTCGCATTACGGAAATTTGCGAGGTGAATGGCATGGAGGGGGACACGATCACTCTCTCGACGCTGTACAAGTTCGACTACAGCGCCGGTATCGATGCCAGCGGCCGATTCCTGGGTGAGTTGCGCCCCACCGGCCTGCGACCAATGTTCTCCGACGAACTCCAGCAGATGGGTATTGCGCTGCCGGAGGAGATGATCCGGACCGGCCTCAACCCACTCAAGGAGATGGGGATCAGGTGAGAAGTCGCCGGGTGGTGGCAGCCACCACGGGTTTGATTCTCGGGCTCCTGCTCGTACTCGTCAGCTCGCCGGTAGCCGCCCAGGACGAAGATGTGAGCGAGGACACCGAAGCCAGCGCCACGGACCGCTCTGCGGAGCAGGTGATTCAGGTGCTCGACGTGGTGGAAGGCGACGATGGCGAAGTCATCATGGACGTCGCGGTCCCCGGCGTGATCGGCGACCTGCCCTTGCCCTTGGCGGACAACTTCGGTATCGCGCTTCGAGGAACGCTTCTCGATGTGGAAGACGTCACGCCGCTCACCACACCGGTTGACGTCATCGTTGCCATTGACACGTCGTCGAGTATGCGGGGAGCGCCACTCCGAGACGCGAAGTTGGCGGCCATCAACTTCATCGACCAGCTACCGCCCGAGGCCCGGGTTGGCGTGATCGGCTTCGGCGAGATCGTCGACGTGCTCAGCACCCCTTCCACCGACAGAAATGAGGCGTTGGCCCAGATCGACGCTCTCGAGGCTGTAGGGCAAACACCGCTGTGGGAGGCGCTGGTCCAGTCGGCGCAGATCGCCGCCACAACGATAGGTCAGGACGGTCAAGCCTATGTCGTGCTGCTGGCCGACGGCGACAACTCGACCGAAGGTGTCACCCAAGCCGATGCGATTCGAGAGCTCGTGGAATCGGACGTCGCCTTGTACGCCATAGCCGTGCGCTCTGCCGAGAGCAACGGTGACCAGCTCCGAGAGGTGGCCGAGGAAGTCGGTGGGATCTTCACCACAGCTGAAACCACCGAGGAATTGGAGTCGCTGTACGAGAACATCGCCGCCCGTTTGGCCAGCCGGTATCAACTGACATTCCAGTCCGACAACGCCGCTGGAGGGAACCTCGTCGTCTCCGTGGCGCAGGGGACGGCAGTCGCAACGACCCGCACGACCCTGCAAGGCTTTGGCACGCCCGCAGCGAGCGAGGAACCGGACGGTCCCGCTCGAGTGCTCAACGTCCCGGAGGAAGCCACCCTTGGCGCCGTTTCGGCGCCTAACCCCGGGCTGCTGGGTCAGCCATTGATGCTCCCGATTGGTGCAGCAGCGGTCTTTCTGTCACTGCTGTTCCTCGGCTTGCTTGTGGCCAACCCGGCCATCGATGTGCGTCTCGATACGGCAAGTGGCGCAGACCGAATTGCCGGAGTAAACAGCCGGCTCTCCTCGATCGCAGACAGGTTCGTCGCTCGCCGCGATCAGGAAGGCGAGTTGGACAAGGCATTGGATGCGGCCGGCCTCCATCTCCGCCCCGGCGAATTCGTCCTCATTTCGATAGTTGTTGTGGTGCTTCTGAGTGCGGCAGGTTGGCTGCTCGGTGGGGCTTTGTTGGGAGTCCTGCTGGGCGGTCTTGGTGCCGTAGGGGTGCTTATCTACTTGAATCGGCGGGCGCAGAAACAGCGCAACCGGTTTGCCGACCAGCTGACCGATACGTTGAGCATTCTGATCGGTAGCCTGCGGGCCGGTCGAGGTCTTCCTCAGGCCATCGAGTTGGTCGCCGAGGAGGCTCCGTCGCCAACTGCCGAGCAGTTCCGTCGCGTGGTGTTCGAGACACAGGTTGGTCGAGATATGACTGAGTCGATGATGGGTGTGGCCCAGCGGATGAAAAGTCAGGACTTCGAATGGGTGGCCCGAGCCGTAGCCATCAATCGCGAACTCGGCGGCGACCTCACCGAAGTGCTCCGCAACGTGGGCAACACAATTAGAGAGCGCCGTCGAGTTGCCCGAATGGTTAGGGCGCTGTCCGCTGAAGGACGTGCGTCTGGCTGGGTACTCCTCGCACTACCGGTCCTGATGTTCTTGTTTCTCTGGTGGAGGACACCAGAGAACGTCGGCCTTCTTACCGAAACCGGACTAGGTCGGACCATGCTACTGATAGCGGGACTCGGAATGGTCGTCGGGTATTTCTGGATCCGAAAGCTCGTCGACTTGAAGTACTAACGCTCCAACGATCGGAGAAAGGCAAGATGCGATGCCAGTAATAGTTTGGCTGGGGGCTTTGATGCTATCGGCGTCACTACCAGTCGCTTGGTGGGCGCTCTCAACAGACCGGCAGCTCTCTCAACGAGTTAGTGACAACTTGGCCGACTACAGGCCGACGATGCGACAGGCGGTTCTTGAGCGATCAGCCACTGAGCGTTTCCTATTACCACTCATGCGCGGAGTTGGCGCTCGGCTCATGCGGTTCACTCCTATCGGTTGGATCGAGTCGAAGGCAAATCTCCTGGCCCGAGCTGGTTGGACGGGGCGGGTAACTCCTGAACAGGTGCTGGGCGCGAAGCTGGTGTTGCCCCTCCTAATTGGTGGCGTGCTGGCGGTCCGGATGATGGACAATCTGACGGTCCGTGGAGCACTGATTTGGTGCGCACTTGTTTTCGCTGGCTTTTTCATGCCTGACCTCATGATCCGCTCAAAAGCAGACCGCCGCGCCGAGGAAATCACGATCATGCTTCCGGACCTCCTGGACCAACTGACCATCTCGGTTGAAGCTGGCCTGGGTTTTGAGGCCGCACTCGACAGAATCATTCAGCGCGAAGATCATGCGCTAGCACAGGAATTTAACCGAATGCTACAAGACATCCGGTTGGGGACAAGCCGACCGGAGGCGCTGGAAGCCCTCGCCAAACGATCCCAGGTCGACGATCTACGCACCGTAATGCTCACGCTACGCCAGGCTGAGATGTTGGGCGTCCCGCTGGCCGAATCGCTCAGAAACGTGTCGGCCGAGATGCGAGAGAAGCGACGGTTCCGAGCCGAGGAAAAGGCCAATCAGCTGCCGATCAAGATGATCTTTCCGCTGGGTATCTGCATTCTGCCAGCGTTGTTCATCGTCATCCTGGGCCCGGCCGTTGTACGTTTCACCCAGCTATTCTGATCGATCAACTGAAGGAATTTCTGTGACCGCTTATCGCATTCCCCAGGAGGAGGCCCATCGAGTTTCAACGCTGCTCCAGCAGCTTCGGGACGGATCGTTCGAGTCCGTGGGTCTGGCCCCGGTTCGAACGGGTTTCGAGCCACTCGACTCCGTCATAGATGGTGGGTTCCTCCCGGGCGAGGTCGTCCTGTTGGGCGGTCAGCCCGGCGCTGGCAAGACGATCTGTGCGCTCCAGTGGGCTCGGAACATCTGTCTCAGCGGTCGAAAGGTCACATTCGCCTGCTTCGAACACGACGAGCCGACCCTCATGTACCGTCTCGTCGTCCAGGAGATGGCCGCGCTGACCGCCCAGGGTGATTCGACGGCACGAATTCAGGCCAGGGCAGTCATCCGCGATTTGATGCTGGGACTGATCAACCTCGATGAAGCGATGCGTCGATCGCCGCTTGTGGAGCACGCAATCGAAGTTGTGGAACGGTACGCCGCCGGCCTCCAACTGATCAGGGCTTCCTCGCAGCGAACAACTCCGGAGGAGTTGGAGTTGGCCTGTATTTCCCACATCGAGCCGGGGAGCGTCCTGGTCGTCGACTACCTTCAGAAGCTACCCGTCCCTCACGTTCCGAATCTCGAGGAGCGTGTCTACCACGCAGTGGAAATTCTGAAA
>JAOUGG010000337.1 GCA_029857855.1 Acidimicrobiia bacterium
AGACCATCCCGCTGTCGAGGCTGCGCGACGTGCAACTGCAGGTCACGGTTGAGCTTGGCCGAACGTCGATGATCGTATCCGACGTTTTGGCGCTCGAAATCGGTTCGGTCATCGAGCTCGATCGTTCGGCCGGGGCCCCCATCGATGTTCGGGTCAACGGAACGCTGCTGGCTCGTGGTGAGGTTGTCGTGGTCGATGACGAGTACGCCATTCGCCTGACGGAGATGATCGATCCGGATCGAGGCTGATATGAGTGAGTCAACGCTTCTGCTGGTCCGTATGGCCGGGTCCTTGGTGGTGGTCGTTGTTCTGCTCTGGGTCCTGGTCAAGTTGGCCAGGTCCCGCGGCCTCGGCGGTGCCGGTCAGGACCTCATCGCTGTTCGGGCCCAGCGCGGCCTGAATCGAAGCACGTCGTTGATGCTGGTACAGGTCGGGTCCCGAAACCTGCTCCTCGGTGTGGCCGATGGCGGCGTGCAGGTGCTGTCGGAAGGCGACGCCCTGATTGCCACCCGGACTGTTGATGAAGCACCCGGTGGATTCGATGACGAAGCCGACGAGCCGATCACCATCTCGGCGCTGGCGTCGGTGCAACCATCGTCCCGCGGCCTACTCAACCGACTCCGTGATCGCACCGTACGTAGGCAGCGGTGACCGTGCGTCGATGGCTGGTCGCTGTCATCCTGGCAGCGATCGGGGTCGTGGCCCTGGCCACCCCTGCGGCTGCCCAGATAGAGCCAACGCCTCCACCGGTTCCCCAGGTGGGAGACGAAGAGCCGATCACCGTCGACGAGGAGAAGCCGTTCGTCATCACGATCGACGACGGGAGCGGCGGGCCCAGCCAGTCGGTGATCATCATCGTTGCGTTGACGCTCCTGTCGTTGGCGCCGTCACTGCTCATCATGTTGACGAGCTTCACCAGAATCATCGTGGTGCTGTCCTTGACCCGGAACGCCATCGGGCTGCAGGGCGTTCCCCCCAACCAGGTGCTGGTGGGCATATCCCTGTTCCTGACGCTGTTCGTGATGAGTCCAACGTTGACCGAGATCAACGATACGGCACTACAGCCGTATCTCGACGGCCAACTGGAGCAGGCCGAGGCGTTCGAAACGGGGGCCGAGCCGCTGCGGGCCTTCATGCTCGAACACACCCGCGAATCGGAGATCGAATTGATGTTGGACGCCACCGAGGCCGATCGTCCCGAGGAGCCGTCTGATGTGCCCCTCAGCACGCTCATACCAGCGTTTCTGCTGTCGGAGTTGAAGACGGCGTTCCTCATCGGCTTCGTGATCTTCATTCCGTTCCTGGTGATCGACGTCGTGGTGTCGGCGGTGCTGATGTCGCTTGGCATGATGATGCTCCCGCCGGTCTTCGTTTCGCTCCCGTTCAAACTGTTGTTGTTCGTGATGGTCGGCGGATGGTCCCTGATCGTCGAGACCCTGCTGACCAGTTTCGTCTGAGGCCGATTGACATGACAGAGACCCAGGCCATCGAGATCGTCTCGGAGGCGATTTGGATCGCCGCCCGGATATCCGCGCCGATCCTCGTCACCGCCATTGCCGTAGGGGTGGCCGTCGGGCTGTTGCAGTCGGTGACCCAACTCCAGGAGCAGACCCTGAGCTTCGTGCCGAAGTTCATCGCTGTCGGCGCCGTCATCGTCATCTCCGGCTCGTGGATGATTCAGCAGATGGTGGCCTACACCATCCAGCTGTACGACTCCATCCCCGGCCTCCTCGGCTAGGGGTTGCGGGCAGTGGCTTCCTACGCGTTCGACCCCGGCCAGATCGTCGGCTTTCTTCTGCTCACCGCGCGGATGATGGCCCTTTTGCAGTTCGCACCACCGTTCTCCAGCGGTGGCGTGCCCATCCGGGTCCGCCTTGCGCTGGCGGCCGGTACAGGCTTGGCCCTGGCCCCGCTGCTTGCCGTCGACCTCGACCTGTCCTCATCAGGTCTGATCGCAGCCGTCGTCTACCAGATCGTGGTCGGTGCCGCCATGGGGGTCATCATCTCGTTGTTCATGGCAGCGCTGAACGCGGCCGGGTCGATGATCGATCTCCTGTCCGGGATCGGCGTGGCCGTGCTGTACGATCCCACCACCCAGATCCAGGCTGGTCCGGTCGGCCGGCTCTACCAGTTGATCATGGTGACAGGGCTGTTCATCATCGACGGCCATCTGCTCATGGTGCGGGGGCTGCTCAGGACCTTCGACGCCGCACCGCTCGACGGCCTGGTCGTCGCCGACCTGTCCGAGGCTCTCATCAACGGCGCCCGCGACCTGTTCCTGGCCGCCGTCGAGATCTCGCTGCCGGTTCTCGTCGCCCTCGCCATGACCGAGGTCGTGCTGGGTCTGGCCAGTCGGGCCGCTCCACGGCTCAACGTCCTGGTTCTCGGATTCGCGGCCAAGGCACTGATCATGATGTTCGTGCTGACGGTGTCGGTGCCGCTTGCGGTGCGATCGCTCTCGGTACTCCTCGAGCGTTCCGTCATCTGGTCGCTGCAGGCACTCGGCGGCTAGCGATGGCCGAGGATCAGGGTTCGAAGACCGAAAAGGCCACACCGAGGCGGCGGAAGGAGGCCCGAGCCGAGGGCCAGATTCCCCGCTCGGTCGATGTCGTCCAGTGGGGGGTGCTGGTGGCGGCGACGTTTTTCGCGCCTCCTCTCCTTGGTCGGGTGTTGACCTCACTGCAGGTGAGGTCGCGTGCCGCCATCACCCTGTCGGCACAGCGGGAGCTCGAACCGGTCCTCGGGTTGCTGTGGGGTCTGGTCGTCGATCTGGCGATTGTGCTCATTCCCATGATGATGCTGGTCATGGTGATGACAGTGGCCGGACTCGCCGTTCAGGGCGGTGTCATGCTGTCGGGGCGCTCGCTGAAACCGAAGTGGCAGCGACTGTCGCCCATGGCCGGAGTCAAGCGGCTCGCGTCGCCTGACTCCGTGGTCGACACCGCCAAGTCGCTACTGCGATTGACGATGCTGGCGGTCATCGTGATCCTCGTCGTTCCGTCGGTGGCCCGCGATCATCTGAGCGGTGGAGCGATCGGGGCCTCGGAGGGTGCGGTGCTGGCCGCGGCCGATGTCGTCCTGCTGCTACGGCTGCTGGCCATTGCCGGATTGCTGGTCGGGCTGGCTGACATCGGCTTTCAACGTTGGCGGACCGAACGCAGGCTGCGAATGACCAAACACGAGGTCAAGCAGGAAATGCGAAGCAGCGAGGGCAATCCCGAGGTTCGAGCCCGACGCCGCCAACTTCATCAGCGCATGACACGAAACCAGATGCTGTCCGCGGTCCAGAACTCGTCGGTTGTGGTGGTCAACCCGATCCACGTCGCCGTCGCCCTCAAGTACGGCGACGGCCTGGCGGCGCCCAGGGTCGTGGCCAAGGGTATCGACGACGTGGCCGAGCGGATCCGGCTGCGGGCCATCGAGGCCGAGGTGCCAATCGTGGAAAGTCGAGCGTTGGCCTGGCTGTTGCACGACACCACTGCGGTCGGCCGAGATGTTCCCGTGGAGCTGTACCACGCCGTCGCCCTGGTGCTCGCCTTCGTGCTTCGCTCACGACCGAGCGCCCTGACCGGGATCATCCGCCGGGTCAACGTCCCGTCCTCCGCTCTGGAGCCGGCCCGCGCACTGACCACCTCGGCCGGCCGTCGGTGATCGAATCACTCGGTGTGACTCGGTATCACTCAATAAACACCGTCGAGGTACCGATGGATCCTTGACGATTCTGGTGAGGTGGGACGTTCCCGCCTCGAACACGCCAGGAGCCACAACCAAGTAGCGAGCCGCCATGCCGACCTTCCGATATGGAGGAGCGTTGGTCTCCGCCGGCGTCATCGGCGTGGTGGGGCTGATGATCCTTCCCCTCCCGAGCCCCGTGATCGACCTTCTGCTGTCGATCAACATCGGGTTCGCCGTCATGCTCCTGCTGTCCACGATTCTCGCTCAGCGGACCATCGATCTCGACTCATTTCCGTCGCTTCTTCTCATCGCCACCCTGTTCCGTCTCGCGCTGAATGTGTCGACCACGCGCCTGATCCTCGGTACGGGGTCGGCCGGCAGCGTCGTCGAAGCGTTTGGATCGTTTGTGGTCGGTGGGTCGGTCGTGGTTGGCCTGGTCGTGTTTCTGATCCTGGTCGTCATCCAGTTCGTGGTGATCACCAACGGTGCTTCCCGGGTGGCCGAGGTTGGTGCCCGCTTCACGCTCGATGCGCTTCCCGGCAAGCAGATGGCCATCGACGCCGACCTCGGAGCCGGGTTGATCGACGAAATCGAGGCCCGCGTTCGTCGTGAGGAAGTGGCCCAGGAAGCCGACTTCTACGGTGCCATGGACGGCGCCTCGAAATTCGTCAAGGGAGACGCGATCGCCGGCGTGCTTGTGACGATCATCAACCTGATCGGCGGTCTTGCCATTGGCGTGGCCCAGCAGGGGATGTCATTCTCCGATGCCGTTGCCCGATACTCGATCCTCACCGTGGGCGACGGGTTGGTGTCGCAGGTGCCGGCGCTGCTGATCTCGGTGGCCTCGGGCATTCTCGTCACCAGGACCGCAGGCTCGTCCGATC
>JAOUGG010000756.1 GCA_029857855.1 Acidimicrobiia bacterium
GCCACCCCCGCACCGCCATCGGTGTCTCGGCCACGGTGGACGTGCTCATCCTGGTGACGGTTGACGGGCGGCGCAGTACCGCTGCCGGCATGACCGGCGCCGAGACGGCCCGCCTACTGCAACGGCTCGGCGCCCACGATGCCGTGATGCTCGACGGAGGCGGATCCAGCGCGATGTGGATCGCCGGCAAGGGAATCGTCAACCGACAATCCGAACCCGGGCGTGCCGTCGGCAACCAGATCGCCGTCTTCGGCCGCTGATCGTCGGCGTCGCCGCCCATGCGGGCCGTCACGGCCAAGCCCCGGCGTCCCGCCACCGGCCGGCCCGACTTGGCAGCGGTGTTACCGGTGCGTAACCTTCTGGCCGTGGGAGGCGTCTAAATGGGCATGGATGTGATCGTCGAGCGGATTGAACATGGAGCCAAGGGCCCGGGTTCGCTGACCTTCGTCGGCGGCGGCGAACCCCTCACCAAGTCGTGGGCGCAGGTTCACCAGGAAGCCAAAGCGATGGCGGCCCGGCTCCAACAGGAGAACATCGGGCAGGGAGATCATGTGGCCGTCCTCGGGCCGACCACCCCCGACCTCGTGACGGCCTTTCAGGCCATCTGGTTGTGCGGCGCCACCCTGGTCGTACTTCCACTGCCGATGCGTCTGGCCTCCCTCGAGGAATTCACCTCGTCGACGAAGGCCCGCATCCGTGCCGCCGACTGTGCCGCCGTGCTCGTCGACCCCGACTTCGCGCCGTTCATCGAGATCGAACCCGACGATCCACCGATCCTGGCCCTCGATCAGCTGGCCGCCCCCGGCGGTCCGACCGGTGACGATTTCATCCGTCCCGACTACCAGCCCGAGGACCTGTTCGTCCTCCAGTTCACCAGCGGCTCCACGTCGGAGCCGAAAGGCGTCGTGCTGCCAAACCACGTCGTCGCCGCCAACCTCGACGCCATCATCGAAGCGGCCCACGTCGACATCGACACCGATGTCATGGTGTCATGGCTGCCCCTCTACCACGACATGGGTCTCGTCGGCTTCTGCATCCTCCCCATGTCGGCCGGTGTGGATCTCGTGCTTGCCGCACCACAGGACTTCCTGGCCTCGCCCGGCCGGTGGATGGAGTGGATTTCGACCTACGGGGGCACCGCCACGGCCGGTCCCAATTTCAGCTGGGTGCTCGCCGCCCGGGCCCTTCGGCGAGATGGGCCGGCCCTCGACCTGTCTTCGCTGCGTATCGGTCTGAACGGGGCCGAGCCGGTCGACCCGGACTCGGTACGGGCGCTGATCGCCGCCGGGGAACGCCACGGACTACGACCCGGCGCCGTCTTCCCGGCGTTCGGTATGGCCGAAGTAGCCATCGCCGGTAGTTTCCCCGAGCCGATGAGCGGCCTCAACACCGACGTCGTCGACCACGAGCGACTCGAACTAGATCACCTCGCCGTCCCCGTCGACATCGAGCATCCGAAGGCCCGGGAGATCGTGCTGCTCGGTCGTCCGGTTCCGGGCCTCGAGTTCCGGATCGTCGATCACGAGTCGGGTGAGGAACTCGGCGAGCGGCAGGTCGGTGAACTCCAGATACGGGGCACGTCGGTCACGCCCGGCTACTACAAGCGCGACGACGTCAACCGGGAGCTGTTCGACGACGGCTGGCTGAAGACCGGCGATCTGGCCTACCTGGTCGACGGGCAGATGGCGATGTGCGGCCGGATCAAGGACCTCATCATCGTCGGCGGTCGCAACGTCTACCCGCAGGACATCGAGCGAGCCGTCGGCGGCATCGACGGGATCCGGGCCGGCAACGTCATCGCCTTCGGTTCACCGGGCCGCAGCGGCAAGGAACAGATCGTGGTCGTGGCCGAAACCAGGGCAGACTTCCAGCTCGACGAGCTTCGGGCCGAGGTCAACAAGCGATCGATCGCGGCGGTCGGCGTTCCCTGCCGGGAGGTCGTGCTCGTCGAGCCGGGCACGCTGCCCAAGACCAGTTCGGGCAAGCTGCAACGGGCGTTGTGCCAGTCGCAGTACACGAATGGCGAACTCGAACTCGTCGAGGAGCCTGCTGCGGCCGGCTGACCGTGGACCGGTCAGATCTCCGGGTCGCCGATCCGGGGTCCGCCGATCTCGGGTTGCTCAAGCTCATCGCCGGCGTGCCCGTCAGCCTCGGAATCTGTGGAATCTGTGGAATCTGCGGAATCAGCGGCGTCAGCGGCCATCTCGACGTCGTCGGGTTCCGGCGGGGGTTCCGGCCCCGCTCCATTCGACGAACTGCTGAGTGCGATCAACGGCGCAGCCCAGTTGGTCGTGGGATCGATGTCGACCAGCATCGCCTTGCTGAACAGCGTCATCGGGACCGCCAACAGCGCACCAAGCGGGCCGAGCACCCAGCCCCAAAAGATGAGGGAGACGAAGGTTAGCGTGGCCGAGAGACCGACGGCGTCGCCAACGATCTTCGGCTGGATCGCCGACTGGATGATCACGTTGATCGCCGTGTAGATCACGATGACCCATACCGACAGCTGCCAGCCGCCCTCGAAGAACGCCAGGGTGGCCGGCGGGATGAGGCCGAGTACGAAGCCGACATTCGGGATGTAATTGGTGATCAACGACAGCACACCCCACACGAACGGCAGGGGGATGCCGAGAATCA
>JAOUGG010000338.1 GCA_029857855.1 Acidimicrobiia bacterium
GGAGGTGGCGAACACGTCGGCCACCGCATCGACGCCGGACCCGGACCGCACGGTCCTGACCCAGTAGGCGAGGCCTTTGGGATCGGGCGGTCGGAGGAACGCGGAGCGGTAGAGGCGGATGGTGGGCTCGTAGGCGCCGCCGACCTCGCCCGAATCGATGAACGCCTCCACCACTTCTGCCGGTGAGGTCCCCGAGGAGACGGCGGTGGCCCAGAAGTTCAGGCCGCCGGCGTCGGCCGGGCGGCCGAGGAGGTCACGGTAGATCCGGTCGACGAGCGCGTCGGGTGCGACCTGGTCGGGCCGGAGTCTCGTGGCGGCATCGGCCGGTCCGGCGGTTGCCACCGCCAGTGACGTGCTCAGTGTCACCGCGGTGGAAACGACGAGCAGGAGGGCGGCGATCGCCGCGGCCCTGATCGGACGGGTGGTTGTTAGGGTGGTGGAACGTGAGGCCATCGACGTTGATCCTTGATGATGGAGTTCGGACCGGCGTCACCCCAATCGGGCTGAACCGTTCAACATTGAGCCACTGCCGGTAATCCAAACGGCGTCGGCTGACGAAAGGCCACGTATGGCAATCGCATCCATGGCAGAGGTCAAAGAGCGGATGGTCAGGGTCGGCATCGGCCTGGCCGAGCGGCGGGCGCCTGACCGTCTGGTACGGCGGGCCATGCGGGCGGCGGTCGAGCGACGCCTGGCCGCCGAGATCGGGCGTCCCGCAATCGACCGCGCCCGGTGGCGTCGGGAATGGGCCGACGGCCCGATCGCCCTCGTGCCCGACGAAGCCAATCGCCAACACTATGACGTGCCGCCAGAGTTCTTCGAGCTGATCCTCGGACCGCGGCTCAAGTACTCGTCCGCCCTGTGGGAGACCGGCACCAACGACACCCTCGCCCAGGCCGAGGAACGGATGCTCGATCTCACGATCACCCAGGCCGGCATCACCGACGGCATGCGGATCCTGGATCTCGGCTGCGGGTGGGGGTCACTTTCGCTGCGGATCGCCGAGCGGTTCCCGGCCGCGCAGGTGGTGGCGATCTCCAACTCGAAACCGCAGGGCGACTTCATCCGGGGCCGGGCGGCGTCGTGGCCGGGTGGCCCGCTCGTCAACATCGAACACCGGGTGGTCGACGTGAACGCCTTGGCCGACGCCGACTTCGGTGATCGATTCGACCGAATCGTCACCGTCGAGATGCTCGAACACGTCCGCAACCATCGCCGGCTGTTCGGTGAGCTGGCGGAGCTGCTGCATCCCGACGGCGCGCTCTACCTCCACGTGTTCGCCCACCGCAATCTGTTCTGGCCGTTCACCGACGAGGGTTCGGTCAACTGGATGGCCCGCTACTTCTTCACCGGTGGGATCATGCCGTCACACGATCTGTTCGGTGAGATCCTCGACCCCATCGGCTGGGACGGTGTCGGCGGTCCGCCGCTGGAGGTGAACCGGCGGTGGTGGTTCAACGGCACCTACTACGCACGCACCCTCGACGCCTGGCTCGCCCGCCTCGACGCCAACCGCGCCGCCGTGGTCGACGTGCTTCGGCCGGTCTACGGCACCGACACCGACGTGTGGGTGCAGCGGTGGCGGATGTTCCTGATGGCGTGTTCGGAGTTGTTCGACTACGCCGACGGCTCCGAGTGGGGGGTTTCCCATCAACTCCTGACCCGACCCTGATTGGGAGAGCGTCCACCCGTATCAGGCGCCGGCATCGTCAGGAGCCTGACGTCGACGGGTCCTCGGGCCAGTCGTGTTTCGGGTAGCGGCCCGCCATCTCGGAGCGAACGTCGCTCCAGGTGCCCGACCAGAAGCCGGGCAGGTCGCGGGTGGTCTGGATCGGACGCCGAGCCGGGGACAGCAGCTCGACGACAACCGGTTCCCCGGCCACCTCCGGATGGCGCTTCAGGCCGTAGAAGTCCTGAGCCCGCGACGACACCGTGGGTCCGTCGGTGCGGTAGTCGATCGGGACACGGCGTCCGCCGGGCAGTTCGAGGTGGGTGGGAGCCAGGCGGTGCACCTCGGACCGCAGCGCCGGATCGAGTGACCGTTCCAGCATCCGGTTGGGGTCGAGGCGGTTGATCTCGTCGATTGAGGTCGCGGCCAGGAGCGACGGCCCGAGCCAGGTGTCGAGTGAGGCCAGCAGACCCTCATCGGACCAATCGGGCCACGGGTCACCGAACCGTTTCCGCAGCGCCATCACCCGGTAGCGGAGGCCGTTGCCCTGGGAGCGCTGCGCCGAGGCCCGGTTGCCCTCGGGCCGGCTGACGCCGCTGCCCTTGCCCTTCTGCTTGCCTTTCCGCTTCTTCTTGTTGGATTGCTTCGATCCGCCGGACCGGCCTGCTTGACGCGGCGACGGCCGTTCGCCTCCCCAGTCGACGAGATCGAAGTCGCGACGGATCAGTTCACCGAGCACCGCCGCCGCCTCCTCGCCCGGTTCGGCCCGTCGCCTCGCCTCGGCCAGCACGACCCCGCCGATGCGGGAAACGCGATGTTCCATCACCCGTCCGTCTTCCGCCACCAGCTTCACCTGGGTTTCGATCCGACGTTCGAAGCGGTCGAAGACGTCGACCTGGTCGAGTGCCCCGGCCAGGCGGATGCGGGCGTCGGCCCGCTTGCCGTCGAGGTCGGCGGCCACGAGGAACTGCTCGTTCGACAGTGAATCGCCCTCCGCCACCCAGGCGGTGGTGCCCGTCCGGAGTTGGAACCGGCCCCGACTGCCTCGGGCCACGGCCAGCCGGTCGGGAAAGGCCAGGGCGAGGATCCGTCCCACTCGCCCGGCGTCGACGCCACCACCGATGGATCCACCGATGCCGGACCGTCGCATCAGATCCTCGGTGGTGCGCATCACCCGGCGAAGCGCCCGCCGATCCACGGCGAGGTCGTGGCGGGGCATGTTCCCCGCGAGCAGTTGTACCCGAAGACCCAGATCGGCCGGTGGGTTGGGCCGGTTGCCGGCCAGCGGGTCCCGCTCGTCGAGGAGTGCGGCGACCATGCAAGCCAGCTGCCGATCGCCGTCGGTTTCGGCCTCGAGGATCATGCGGGCCAGGCGGGGGTGGGCCGGCAGCGAGACCATGCGGTGGCCGAGCTCGTTGAGCAGGCCGGTGTCGTCGAGGGCGCCGAGATCGTCGAGCAGCTCCTCGGCCTCGGCCCAGATGCCGGTCGGCGGTCGATCGAGGAAGAACAACGAATCGTCGCTCCGCAATCCCCACGCCCGGAGTTCCAGCACCAGGCCGGTCAGGTCGACCTGGGTGATCTCGGCCGCCCGCTGCCGATCCCGCCCGGCGTGCTCCATCTTCGACCACAGCCGGTAGGCGACACCCGGTTCCGTTCGCCCGGCCCGCCCCGCCCGCTGGTCGGCCGACGCCTGCGAGATCGACACGGTCTGCAGGCGGGTCATGCCGGTCCGGGTGTCGAACCGGGGTTTGCGGGCGAGCCCCGAGTCGACGACGATCCGCACTCCCTCGACCGTCAGGCTGGTCTCGGCGATGTCGGTCGACAGCACCACTTTGCGCCGCATCGACGGCTGCAGCGCCGCGTCCTGTTCGTCGAGTGAGAGACCTCCGTGGAGCCGGTGGATCTCGGCCAGGACGCCATCCGTCTCGAGTTGTTCGGCCACGGCGTTGATCTCGCCGATGCCGGGGAGGAACACGAGCGCGTCGCCCACCTCCTCGTCGAGCGCCCGGTGGATCACCGAGGTCACGTGGCCGACGAGGTCGTTTCGGTTGTGGCGGGGCCGCCGCTGCCGCCGCCCGCCGCCCGTCGGCTTCACCGGCGTGAAGCGGATGTCGATCGGGTGTTCCCGACTGGACGAGGTGAGGACGGGGACCGGCTGGTCGAGATGGTCCGACAGAGCTGCCGAGATCTGGTCGGCGTCGATGGTGGCCGACATCAGGAGCACCCGGAGATCGGGGCGGAGCGACTGGGCGACGTCGAGGGTCAGGGCGAGGCCGAGATCGGTCTGCAGGTTCCGTTCGTGGAACTCGTCGAAGAGGATCGCCCCGACGCCGGACAGCTCCGGGTCGTTCTGCAGCCGCCGGGTCAGGATGCCCTCGGTGACGACCTCGATGCGTGTCTCGGCGCTGGTGGCCCGGTCGTCGCGGGTGGTGAAACCGGCGGTCCGGCCGACCCGTTCGCGGAGCAGCGACGCCATCCGGTGGGCCGCAGCCCGGGTGGCCAACCGCCGCGGTTCGAGAACGAGGATGCGGCGGCCGTCGAGCCAGGGTTCGTCGACGAGACGTAGCGGCACGATGGTCGTCTTGCCCGATCCGGGAGGGGCGACGAGCACCCCCAGCCGGTGCTGGGCCAACGCCGACCGCAGCTCGGGCACGACCTCCTCGACCGGCAGCCGGCCGGCTCCGGCGCCTGGGTTGGGAACGTCGGCCGGATCAACCACGCCCTCAAGGCTAGGTGCCTAGACGTGCCGCCCATACTGGTCGCCGGTCGCCGGTCGCCGGCTTTCGGCCTCCGGCCTGGTTCGCTGTATCACCGACCGATTCGGCCCGTCTGATACTCACAGACATCCCGACACCACCAGATCGTCCACGGGAGGGAACCGTG